>JAUHXW010000309.1 GCA_030426705.1 Gammaproteobacteria bacterium | reverse complement strand
CATTTGTAGGCCATTGTTCAGCTCCAAACGATTGAAACCTTTGGCCGTCAAACCAGGCTAAGCCAGCCTCTGAGGCTGCCCAAAGCGTACCGTCCCTGGCTTTCATTAAATCCCTGACCAGATTGTGTGGTAATCCACTGGAGCGGTTGTAAGTCCAAAAGCGGCTGCCATCAAAACGGTTGATGCCCGTTCGTGTGGTCATCCATAAAAAACCCTGATTATCCTGCTCAATGTCAAAAATAACCATGTCTTCCAATCCATCTGAGATGCTGAGATTGGCGTAGGGAAGTTCCTGTGAGAGACTGGTTTGAATGACGCAGAAAGAAAGACAAAAAAACAGAAATGAAACACTGAAATGTTTGTGTATGCTACTTTTTATCTGCACAAATAAATTCACTGCACCTCACCGTTAATTAACTTCCTCGTTCTTTCATACCATAATCATACCATTGTTGAATTTACGCATCAAATGAATTGAGGGAAGCCCCAATGAGAACTCCTTTTGATTCTGTTCAAGTTAATAAAAGACCGTACAGGAGTTTTGCTTTAATAAACTTTACTTAATTGCCGAAAATCAAACAAAGGTCTCTTTTATAAGTACCCGATAAAGTTTTTGAAGTCATCTTTGTTGTTTAAATCTAACATGATTACTTGAGTTGATGCATCGCAGGAATCGTAAATTTCATCAAATATGTCTTCACACAGCGCTGTGTTATCAATTTTGGCGACAACCAAAGTCAGTTCATTGATGGTCAAACCTTCAGCTTTTAACTGTTCAAGTTTGAAATAAGCTTTTTGGGAAGTCTCACTGGCTGGGTCAACAATAAAAACTAATTGATCTATAAACAAAGTGGAATCATCTTCCAATATAGACGTACTGTTGATGAATTTATATTCGCTGCTTTTGCTTGCTGTGTTCAGTTGGGTGCACATTTGTATGGTTAATTGATCTGAATAACTGCATACATTGATTTTCTTCTTGTTGCCTATGTGGCTTTCCTTGATCACTTTTTTGGCTAGGCTGAGCTTTTTACCGGCTGAATTGAGCAACTTGATCAAAGCCTCTTCATCAAACACTAATTTATATTGGCCAATTGATGGCGGGTTTAAATTCGGTTGTTCAGCAAACAGCGACAGGGTAATTGCTGACTCGCTGTTACTTTCGTCTTCATAAGAAATGATGGCACTGGACTTACTGATGTCTTCAGTGACTTGCCATTTATAACTCAAACGGTTGGATAATATGTGTACGTAAGCTTTGAATCTGTTGATGTGAATGCGATTCACACCTCTAAAATAAACTTTTGGTCCTTTTATCATCTCTTCTTCAGTTGCTGCAAATGGTAAATTCAATATATTGTTCAAAGCTTAATCCCACGCTGTTTTCTCACATTGTTTATTTTAATGGTATTTTGAGCATGGTCAGTCTCGGAAATGTTAACAATTGTATGCGACAAAATCACGTGCTCATTTTTAACACAAAAAGTACGCCACAGATTGAAATGATTGCCCCGGTGATTTTTCTTGTTGACATGGGCTCTTTCAAAATCAGCCAGCCAAGGATCAAAATAAAAATAGAAGCGGATTCATTAAGGATTGATGCTACGGAGGCTGAAGTGTATTTATAGCCGGCCACCCAAACCATGGTAGACAGGTATTGTCCCAACAGGGCGCCACCAAGCAACCAGTACTTACCGGATGAATTTAATATCTGCATTGGGTTGATGCTCTTGCGGAGCAAAATGTTAAACAAAAACATGGTAATGACACCACCTATCGTCCTGATAAAAATGATCCAGAAAAATGGGATTTCAGTGGTAACAGGTTTGATGATGACAATCCCCAAAGCGGTAAAAAACACACCCAAAGCAGCAAACACAAAACCTTTGATGGGAGGATGTTCGATGGTCAGTGATTTTTTACGGTAACTGATGACGATCACACCAATCAACACCAAAGCCATGCCCATGATCTGCCAGGTATTGAGTCGTTCACCCAGGTAAAAAAACGACAACATCACCACAAAAGGGCTGTATAAACTGCCGGTTAAACCAGTCAGGCCGGCACCAATTAATTGCAAGGCTCGCAAGTAAAACAAATCGGCCAGCATGATGCCAAAAAAACCACTGATCAATAACAACAGCCAGTCATGGTTGGTTAGGTGGGGTACGCTCAAGCCATCAGTGAAATACAGCGTAGGAACCATCAAAACCAAGGTTAAACAAATCTTGAACAGGTTCATGGCGCTGACATCGATGGAATCGCCGGCCTTGCGGTAACAAATAACCGCAAACGCCCACAGCAATGCACACAACAACGATAAAAACTCACCCAAGCCAATCATCTGAATTCTGTCTTCAAGGAAAATCCAGATTGTAAGCGAATTCCGACCTAAAAAAACGTATAATCATCTCCTTTGTTGAAATCGAGGATAACAATGAAATCAGTAAAAACTTTGCTTGTTATTTTGTTCTTTGCATCTGTTACAGTTCAGGCGGAAGAAAAAAAAGAAGCTGAAAAATGGGATGTGAATAACCCGCCAGGTACCAAAAAAATGGTGGATATTGATACCACCACAGGAACTTGGATGAATGTTGATGTCAGCCCTGATGGTCGTTTGATTGTGTTTGATCTTTTGGGTGATATTTATACCATGCCTTTCAGTGGTGGTGAAGCTAAAAACATCACCAATTCAATGGCTTGGGACATGCAAGCACAGTTTTCACCCGATGGCAGCAAATTGGTTTTTACCTCTGACCAAGGCGGTGGTGACAACATTTGGACCATGAGTATTGATGGCTCTGATCAACACCAGGTCACCAAAGAAAAATTCCGCTTGTTGAATTCACCATCCTGGTCGCCGGATGGTAATTACATTGTGGCACGTAAACATTTTACTGGTATGCGTTCTTTGGGTTCTGGCGAAATCTGGATGTATCACAAAACAGGAGGCAAAGGTGTACAGTTGAACAAACGGCCTAATGAACAAAAAGATTTGGGTGAGCCAGTTTATACGCCTGATGGTAAATATGTGTTGTTTTCCAGAGATTCTACTCCAGGTAAATATTTTGAATATTCAAAAGATTCGAATAATCAAATATATGAAATTTTTGCTTTGGAACTGGCAACTGGTGAAATCAAACCCTGGGTTTCTGGACCTGGTGGTGCAGTCAGGCCTACACCATCTCCTGATGGTCAATCCTTGGCTTTTGTGCGTCGCATCAGAAACAACAGTGCTTTGTTTATTCAGGACCGTGAAAGTGGCGCTATTGAACCGATTTATACCAACCTTGAACGTGACATGCAGGAAACCTGGGCCATCCATGGTGTATATCCAACCATGTCATGGACTTCAGATGGTCAAGGCATTGTGTTTTACGCCAAAGGCGGTATTCATTACATTGATGTGGCCAGCAAGGAAGTCAAAAATATCCCGTTCCACGTTAAAGACCAACGTGAGGTACGGGAAGCCCTGACAGTTAAAAACGAAGTTTCTCCTGAACGATTTGAGGCCAAAATGTTGCGTTGGCTTAAATTGTCACCCAAAGGCAATTTAGCTGTGTTTCAATCACTCGGTCACATTTATACTGTAGCCATCAAGGATGGTGAAATGTCTGGCAAGCCCAAACGACTGACCAGTCAGAATGAGCATTTTGAGTTTTATCCTGAATTTTCAGCCGAT
>JAUHXW010000308.1 GCA_030426705.1 Gammaproteobacteria bacterium | reverse complement strand
ATCGAAAAGCTTGCCATTGATATTCCCAGTGGACTGAATGGCACCACCGGAAAAATTGAGGGTTGCGCCGTACAAGCTGATAAAACCATTTCAATTTTGGGTCGCAATACCGGCTTATTTACCCTGGATGGCAAACAATGCTGTGGTGAAGTTATTTTTGAAGATTTGGGTGTGACAGCCAATCATTTGAAGGCAGTCCAACAGGATGCCTGGTTGTTATCTAGTGAGATGTTGTCTGAAATCAAGGACAATCGAGCTCATAACAGTCACAAAGGCAGTTTTGGACATGTGTTGACGGCCGGTGGGCAGGCTGGTATGTTGGGCGCTGTGATACTGGCGGGACGTGCTGTGTTGAAATCGGGGGCAGGTTTGACCACGCTGGTAACCGACAGCAAGCATGCTGATTTGATTCCGTTGCATGCGCCTGAATTGATGACTTTGGGTTTTGATGGCATGGATGAACACACTTTGCATCAGGCTTTGCTGGATAAAAAGGCTGACGTGGTGGCTTTGGGCATGGGTTTGGGGCAATCACAATGGTCACAACAATTATTCAAAAGTTGTGTAAAAAGTGGTAAGCCGCTGGTGGTTGATGCCGATGGTTTGGCGCTGTTGGCGGAACTGACAGTCGTTCCTGATTCATTACAAGTGATCACCCCACATCCCAAAGAAGCGGCTCATTTATTGTCGATGTCGGTAGAGGCAGTGCAACAAAATCGTTGGCAAGCCGTGCGTCATTTGGCTCAAAAATACCGTTGTGTCGCTGTGCTCAAAGGTTCTGGAACCTTAATCAGTGATGGTCATCAAGTGTGGTGCTGTCCCTATGGCAATGCCAATCTGGCCACAGCAGGTTCGGGTGATGTTTTGTCGGGCCTGATTGCCGGATTATTGGCTCAAGGATTCGCTGCTGAGCAAGCCAGTTGTCTGGCAGTGGTCTGGCACGCTTTTGCTGGAGAAAACAGCAATCAAGGATTAACATTAACGGCCAGTGAATTGATCAATGAGTTACACGCAATTGTTAAATAAAACCGTGCAAAAACAAATAGATACATTGGAGCAGCTGGAAGCAGTTGCCAACGAGTTAAGTGCTAAAATCAAGGCAGGTGATGTGGTGTTCTTATTGGGAGATTTGGGCGCCGGTAAAACCACTTTTACACAATTTTTTCTGAAAGCCTGTGGCGTCACTGAACATGTTAAAAGCCCGACTTATACGTTGTATGAGACTTACCAAGTGGTACAACAAACTTATGTTCACATGGACCTTTATCGCCTTTCAGACCCGGAAGAACTGTTTTTTATGGGCATTGAAGACTTATTGAATGGTGAGCACATTGTACTGGTTGAATGGCCACAAAAAGGTGCGGGTGTTTTGCCCGAAGCTGACTGGATTCTCACATTTAAGTATCAACAACTGAACAGAAACTTAACAATCACATCAAAATAGTTGTCTATCTTATTGATTTTATGACAAAATGCTTGATGTAATTAGCTTGTATACATAAAATAACTGCAAAACTTCGTTTAATTGGTTTGTTTGATTGGTGATGAAAAAACTGAATTTTTCCATTTTATTGTTGATGTTTGTACTGACAGTTGAAGCTGCTACGGTAGAAGGTATGCGTGTTTGGACTGGGCCAGAGCACACGCGGGCAGTTTTTGACTTAAGTGGCTCAGCGGAATACAAATTATTCGAATTGGATAACCCCCCTCGGGTGGTCATTGATTTGGAAAATGCTCAATTGACCAGTAGTTTGGCCATCAAGAATAATAAGGACATCAAAAAGGTCAGGTTCAGCAACAAGAAAAAAGATGTTCGCATTGTATTGGATTTACACGACAAACTAAAATCCAAAAGTTTTTTGCTTAAACCAGCTGGTGAATATGGCCACCGTTTGGTGGTGGATTTAAGCCATGAAAGCAAACCTCAAGTCAAAACCGTTGAACAAGTCACCCAAGCCAATAGAGATGTCGTTGTAGCCATTGATGCAGGACATGGTGGAGAAGATCCTGGAGCCATAGGCCCTTCAGGAACCTATGAGAAAGATGTTGTGCTTTCTATTGCCAAAGAGTTAGCAAAAAAAATCAATGCACAAAAAGGCATGAAAGCCTTAATCATCAGGACGGGTGACTATTACCTGAAACACCGCAAGCGGTTTGAAAAAGCAAGACAGCAAGGTGCTGATTTATTTGTTTCAATTCATGCGGACGCATTTCACAGCCCCAAGGTCAATGGAGCCAGTGTTTATATTTTGTCACAAAGAGGCGCCTCCTCAGAAGCGGCCAAATGGTTGGCAGCATCTGAAAATAAATCAGATCAAATTGGTGGTGTGGTGATTGAAGATAAGCAAGATGTACTTTCCAAGGTGCTCTATGACTTATCGCAAAATGCAGCCTTGGAAGAGAGTCATAAAGCGGCTAAATCTGTGCATTCAGCGATGCGCAGTGTGGTCAAGTTACATGGCCAAGGTTTTGGACAGGCGAATTTTTTGGTCCTTAAATCCCCAGATGTACCTTCCATGTTGATTGAAACTGGTTATATCAGTAATCCGGGTGATGAAAAGAAATTGAAAGATCCCAAGCATATTTCTAAGTTAACTCAGCAAATTACAGATGGTATTCGTAATTACTTTTTTCAGAGCCCACCCCCTAACACCTGGATTGCGGCTCAGGCCAAAGCCAAGAAACATGTGGTGCAATCAGGTGATACCCTCAGTGGTATTGCCAGTAAGCATGGCGTGAGTTTGTCTGATATTAAATCCATCAATAACAAAGCCTCTAATCAGTTATTGGTTGGTGAAGTTTTATACCTACCGAATCAACCCTGATTGTCAAATTAATTTCTTCTCAATAGCGCAGAATCGAACCAAAGCCCTTGTTACTTGTTGCGAGAGAGGATGTATTGAGTCATCTCGTGGTCAGGATAATGCCACTTCAAATAATTCTTGTAGCTGGACGTTTTCTTGTCAGCGCCCTTTTCTTCGTAATAATTGATGATGGCAACCAGTGAATCAACAAATTGAGGCAGTTCGCATTCCTTGCGAATCATGTTATTGATGATGTAAACCGCGTTGTTTTCAAACCCATTAGCCGCAAAAACCACCGATAACTTAACCAATGTTTCATCGTCCAGTTGTATGCGTCCCTGGGTGGTGGTCATGTATTTGACAAAATCGTTGTGGATTTTTTCTCCAGAAACATCAAACTGAATTTGTAAATTGAAATAGTCAATGGCCGCCTGGTGATGGTAGTCGTCGAATGGGATGTATTTGCCATATTCAAAGCGCAAGCGAGCCAAATCCAAGCTGTTGGGATATTTTTTGAAAGTTTTGGCCAGAATTTTGAGGGCCTTTTTGTAGTTGCCTTTTTCAATGTATTTCTCTGCGCGGGCAACTGGGTTTAAACGATTTCCAAACACGTCCTCAATTAGTCTTTGTATTATTAATTACATAGCTTATCAAAAAAACACATCATTTCATATCATTTGATGAGCTGCCATGGAAAAAGTTTTGTTTTGTCCAACCACAAAATGATCCAGCACTTTGACGTCAATTAATTTAAGCGTCTTTTGTAATTGGATGGTCAGGTTAATGTCAGATTGGCTGGGTTGTACATCACCAGAAGGGTGGTTATGGGCAAATATGACCGCTGCTGCATTGTGTTTCAAACAGTGTTGGGCAACAGTCCGTGGGTAGATTTGTGCAGAGTTGATGCTG
>JAUHXW010000307.1 GCA_030426705.1 Gammaproteobacteria bacterium | reverse complement strand
GTACTGATGACTACCATGAAAAGAAGAACGTTTTTACAATCAGCAGCCCTCCTCAGTGCATTCTCAGGTGTGAAAGTGGCCAGAGCAGGCGGCCCGACACCTTCCAATCAACCCATCATCATTGATTTGTTCATGCGCGGCGGTATGGATGGTTTGAATGTGGTGCCGCCTTATTCAGGACCAGACCGTGGATTTTATGAAAACCTGAGACCCAATATTCAAGTCCCATTAGCTGGTGACAATCCAGTGATTGATATTGGTGAAGTTTTTGGTTTTCATCCAGCAGCTGAAGGCTTGAAAGACATGTATCTGGCAGGAGACCTGGCCGTGATACACGGCACTGGTTTACCCCAGGAACATGTCACCAGAAGTCATTTTGATGCCATGAAATTGTTGGAGCTGGGTACACCACAAAGTTTGTCAACAGTTGATGGCTGGTTAACCAGGCATTTAAACACCACGCCCTACATCACAGGCTCTGAAGTGATTCCGGTTTTAGTATCATCCGGATCAAATCCCATCAGCTTACAAGCTTATTACAATGCCTTAACGGTTGATCAGGTCAATGGTTATCATCCCAATTCTGGTGAGTTTGAGGATGTACACGCTGCGTCCATTGGTAATATGTATGCTGGTAACAGTGCTTTGGATTTATCGGTTGCCGGTGCCATGGATACGTTGGCCATCATATCAGCGCTGGATTTAGAAAATTATGTTCCGGCTGGCGATGTGGTTTATCCTGACAATAATTTTGGCAGGCAGCTTTCATTGATAGCTCAATTGATTCGTGAAGATTTGGATATCAATGTGGCTACAGCCGATTATGGTGGTTGGGATACGCACAATGGCCAGGGAGATGGCGGTGGTGGTTATTTTTACGTCGAAGTAGCTGAGCTGTCAGATGGTATCAATGCTTTATGGTCTGATTTGAAAGCTGCTGGCCTGGGTCAACAGGTCATCATCATTGTACACTCTGAATTTGGCAGACGCGCCAGACAAAATGGTGACAATAACAGTGGAACTGATCATGGCTCAGGTAATGTGATGTTCGTGATTGGTGGCAGAGTCAATGGCGGACAAATGCATGGTACTTTTGCCGGTTTGTCTAATGAACAATTGTTTGGTGGAGAAGATGTTTCGCCAGAAGTTGATTTTCGACAAGTCTATGCCACCATAGTCCAAGAGGTGTTGGGTAATCCGCATATTGACCAGGTTTTCCCGGGTTACACCAACCACAGTAATATGAGCTTTGTATCACCCGATTTGATATTTAAATCAAGTTTTGATTAGTGGCTGTGAAACAGGCAATGGTGTGTTTAACCATTGCCTGAACCTCATTAACTATCCAAAAACTCTTTTTTGACCTGGGCGAATGCATCCAGGGCAATGTCCAAATCGTTTTGGGTGTGAGCTGCTGAAATTTGTAAACGTATTCTGGCTTTGCCTTTGGGAACCACCGGAAAGCTGAAACCAATGCAGTAAATACCCAGTTCAAGCAATCGATCTGCCATGTTTTTGGCCAATCTGGCATCACCCAGCATAATCGGTGTGATGGGATGAGTTTCGCCAGAAACAGTGAATCCCAGTTCGACGATTTTCTCTCTGAAGTATTTGGTGTTGCGTTCTAATTGATCGCGTAAATCCGTTGAATCTGAAATCAACTCAAAAACCTTGATGCTGGCCGCGACCAATGGTGGTGGCAAAGTGTTTGAAAATAAATAGGGTCTTGAACGTTGTCTTAACAGTTCAATGATTTCTTTTTTGCCTGTGGTGAAACCGCCAGAACCGCCACCCAATGCTTTCCCCAATGTTGATGTGAAGATGTCAATTTTGTCCAGCACACCTTCCAGTTCAGCAGAACCACGTCCGGTGGCCCCGATAAATCCAGTGGCATGTGAATCGTCTACAACCACCAGCGCATCGTATTGTTCTGCCAGGTCAGTGATGGCTTTGAGTTTGGCAATGGTGCCATCCATGCTGAACACGCCATCTGTGACAATTAGCCTTTGTTTACAGTCCTGAGTATTTTGCAGAATGCTTTCAAGTTCCTGCATGTCACTGTTTTTGTAGCGGTGTCTTTGCGCTTTGCACAAACGCACACCATCGATGATGGAGGCGTGGTTTAATTCATCGCTGATGACTGCATCATCTTTATCAAGTATGGTTTCAAATAAACCACCATTGGCATCAAAACAGGAAGTGTACAAGATGGTGTCATCGGTGCCGAAAAACTCGCTGATTTTTTGTTCCAGTTCTTTGTGCAAATCTTGCGTACCGCAAATAAATCGCACTGAAGCCATGCCAAAACCATGTGTATCCAGGGCTTTTTTGGCTGCTTTGATGATTTCAGGATGATCAGCCAAGCCGAGATAATTATTGGCGCAAAAGTTGATGACTTTTTGGCCACCTGGTAACTCAATGTGAGCAGATTGTGGACTGGTGATGATTCTTTCGGCTTTGTACAGGCCTTCATCTTTAATGGATTGTATGATTTTGTTGTAGTTTTTCATGGGAATAATAAGCTTATTGGTTCCAGGAACAGACGACCTTACCACATTGACCAGATGCCATGAGGTCAAAGCCAATTTGAAAATCATCAATATGGATTTCATGAGTGAGGGCTTTTTCCAAAGGAAAGCCAGACAGCAAAAGTTGGGTCATTTTGTACCAGGTTTCATACATTTTTCTGCCAGTGATGCCTTTAACAGACAAGCCTTTGAAAATGATGTTATCCCAGTTGATTTGGGTGCTGTCAGGCAGCATGCCGAGCAGTGT
The DNA here is from genome assembly GCA_030426705.1 of Gammaproteobacteria bacterium. GTDB lineage: Bacteria > Pseudomonadota > Gammaproteobacteria > Xanthomonadales > Marinicellaceae > Marinicella. The sequence goes on along the minus strand of JAUHXW010000307.1, from coordinate 943 downwards.
GATTTTACCGCCGTTGTACATGCTGTTGAGCATGTCATTAAACGCAATTGAGTTGCCAGACATTTCCATGCCCAAATCAAATCCTGTGATGTTCATTTCTTTCATGACATCGGACAATTTTTCTTTGGCAACGTTGACACAACGAGTGGCGCCCATTTCTTTGGCCAAGCCCAAGCGGTAGTCATTGACATCTGTGATGACCACATTCCTCGCACCTACATGTTTACAAATGCCGGTGGCGATGATGCCGATGGGGCCAGCTCCGGTAATTAAAACATCTTCACCCACCATGTCGTATTCCAAAGCACAATGAGCTGCATTACCAAATGGGTCAAAGAATGCGGCTAATTTAGATGGGATTTTGTCAGAAACAGGCCATAAATTTTGCACCGGCATGGTGATGTATTCGGCAAAAGCACCATCTCGGTTAACACCGATGCCTTGGGTATTGGGGCATAAATGTGGCGTGCCAGCTCGACAGTTACGACAAACACCACAGACAATGTGTCCTTCAGCACTGACACGTTGGCCTACTTCATAACCAACCACTTCACTGCCCATATCAACGATGTGTCCAACGAACTCATGGCCAATGACCAATGGTGGTTTGATGGTTTTTGCTGACCATTCATCCCATTTATAAATATGTAGATCGGTACCGCAGATGGCGGTTTTTTCAACTTTAATGAGCACATCATTGTGACCCATTTCAGGCATGGGGACATCCTCCATCCAAATGCCAAGTTCAGCTTTTTTCTTTACCAGTGCTTTCATTATCGTTCAGTCTGATACCAGAATTTTTGGAGGCGTTATTATAAACCTTATAAGCGATTGGTGCGTAATAGCAATTGATTAATATTGCTGTAATTACGCACCTTTATAGATATTAAGGTATGTCCTTGGGGCTTCATTCATTTTTGTTCCCGACTAAAATGAAAGCGAC
>JAUHXW010000306.1 GCA_030426705.1 Gammaproteobacteria bacterium | reverse complement strand
AAGGGCAGCTGGGAGACTACAGCATTCACCTGGGCAGTGGTCAAGTGAGTAAAAATGGTTTGGCATTGTCAATCATCCCAGTCCACTCACAACATCGCGGCAGAATTTTCCTGCCTTTTGTCGATGATGACCCAAAGTCAGCAGAGATCATCGCTAAAATGAAGCTGCTGGCAGAGGACAACAAAATTAAAGATCCTGCTGTTCTGGCTCAAATAAATAAGTGACGAATTATAATTGAGCCAGAACGTGGTTGGTTTAAATCATAGTCAGTTGCCTACTTATTCAAAAAAGAATGATCAAAGGCTTCGGGTAGGATTTCTTTGATGGTGCGTTTGGTGAACTCTCCGTTGGTGGTTTCCAGGTGAATGATGGTGTTTTCATCGGCGTGTTCAAAAATAATTTGGCGACAGGCGCCACAGGGTGGGCAGGGTTCGCCTTTTTTGCCAATGATCAGGATGTCTTTGATGGTTTTGCCGCCGTTGACAATCATTTGTGAGACGGCTGATTGTTCTGCGCAGCAACCCACTGGGTAAGAGGCATTTTCTACATTACAGCCGATATGAATTTGGCCTTTCTCATCAAGGATGGCTGCGCCGACATGAAAGTTTGAATAGGGTGCATAGGCTTTTTTATGTGCCTTTTTAGCAGCTTTGAACAGGTCTTTTTGTGTCATCAAATTCAATCCTGCGGCAAATAGTAAATTTCGGGCAAGTGGCGCAGTTTTTCTTCAAGGTCCATGCCATAGCCGAAAATAAAATGATCAGGGATGTCCAAAGCAATATACTCAGGCTTGTAATCGGCATAAGTTCTGTCGTGGTTTTTGTGAATCAATACCACAGAAGCCACTGATAAAGCGCCTTTTTTCAAGCACCAGTCATGTGCTGCAGCCAGGGTGTGACCTTCATCGTAGATATCGTCACAGAGTATCACGTGGTGGTTGTTCATGTCGATTTCAGGCTGGTATTTCCACACCAGCTGACCACCCGATTGTGATTTGCCATATCTGGAAAGTTGCAAATAATCCATTTCCATGTCAATTTTCAAACGCGTGCTCAAGGATGCGGCAAAAATCATACCACCATTCATGATGGTCAGAAACGCCACCGGTTTCCCTGCGTATTGTTCATTGATTTGCATCGCCAATTCATCGATGGCGGTGTCGATTTGTTGTTTGTTGATCAGGATTTTGCTTCCTGCGGGTAATATATTTTGGTACATGAGTTTAAGGTTTCTCAGACTGCTGAAACTTGGTAGAATATTGGTTTTTCTTCAAGAGCGTTTTTATGTTTAAAAAAACCATGTTGTTTGTTTTGTTGTCCATGAATTTTATGGTCAATGCGATGAGTATGCAAGGGCAACCCGCACCAAGTTTCAATTTGCAGGATCAGGATGGAAAAATTCATCAGCTGAGTGATTATGCTGGAAAATGGTTAGTTGTTTATTTCTACCCCAAAGATGACACCAGAGGTTGTACCATTGAAGCCAAGGCTTTTCGTGATAACTATGCCACTTTACAAAGCATGAACACAGAAGTCTTGGGCGTTTCTTTGGACGATGCCGAATCGCACCGTGCCTTCATCAAAAAGTATGACTTGCCGTTCAATTTATTGGTGGATGACAATAAAGTCATGTCAAAAGACTATGGTGTGGATGGCGGTATGGCCTTTTTTAAATATGCCAAACGACAAACTTTTCTGATTAATCCACAAAGTATGATTGCCAAACACTTTGAAGAAGTGGATCCCAACACACATTATGATGAGGTTTATGCTGCTTTGACAGCTTTACAAAAGGAAAGTGATCATGGAAAAAAAGTATCTAAAACTGAACCTACAGAAGTGACTGACACTTTTACAGTTTTTGGAGATGCTTGGGAATACTCAGATGTAAAAAGCAATGACATTGTCAGTGTTTTAGGTAATCCTGATACATACCTGACAGAAAACAGTATCATCACCGGTCGCATCACCAAAGTGTGCCAAAAGCAGGGCTGCTGGATGATTCTGGCTGATGGTGAGTCTTTTGCCCGGGTTGATTTTAATGATCATGCCTTTTTGATTCCCAAAGATTCAAATGGATCTGCTGAGGTATACGGTAAACTGATTGCCAAAGAATTAACGCCTGAGCAAAAAGCCCATTATGAGTCAGAAGGTGCTGGTGAATTACCATTAAAAAGTTTTGAAATTGTGGCTTATTCGGTCAAAATCTTAAACTAATCAGAGCAAGGAACTGGAATGATGGGTGTTTTTGGAATTTTACTGTCATTGGCGCTGCTGATGTATTTGGCGTATCGCGGTATCAGTGTGATCATTCTGGCACCTGTTTTGGCGATGCTGGCGGTGGTTTTTGCTGGAGAAGGCGCACAAATGCTTGGCATTTATACGCAAATATTTATGACCAAGATGGGCTCTTTTGCAGTGAAGTATTTCCCCATCTTCCTACTCGGCGCCATTTTTGGTAAATTGATGGAAGATTCGGGTTCGGCCAAAGTGATTGCCAAATCCATCATCGGTTCTTTGGGCATCAAACATGCTGCCTTGGCGATTGTACTGGCTTGTGGCTTGTTAACTTATGGTGGTGTTTCTGCTTTTGTGGTGGCCTTTGCGGTTTATCCATTGGCCGCGGCTTTGTTCCGTGAGGCCAACTTGCCCAAACGCTTTATTCCGGCGACCATTGCATTGGGTGCTTTTACTTTTACCATGACCTGTTTACCCGGTACATCGCAAATCCACAACATCATTCCAGTGAGTTATTTTGGTACCGATATGTATGCAGCGCCGGTGATTGGTCTGTGTGCGGGTGTGGCCATGATGCTGGGAGGCTTGTGGTGGATTAACCGCAGAATCAAAAGCCATCAAACTGAAGGTTATGGTGACAAGCACAGCAATGAACCGGTGGTCATTCAAGACCAACACTTGCCTGGTTTGATGGTTGCTTTATTGCCTATTCTGGTGGTGGTTTTGTCCAATTTTGTGTTCCAGAAAATGTTGATTCCCGGCTGGGATACCAGTTATTTGGGCAGCGATAAATTCGGTAATCTCGATGTCAATAAGGTCAAATCCATCTGGTCGATGATCATGGCTTTGATTTTGGCGATTGCCACGGTGGTGATGTTTAACTGGGCAAAATTCACCGATGTCAATGGCACCATGACCAAAGGGGCCATGGGTTCAATGTTACCTACGTTCAATACCGCATCCGAGGTGGGTTACGGTGGCACCATTGCTTCATTGGGTGCATTTTTGGTGGTCAAGGAAGCCGTGATCAACATTTCTCCTGAAAACCCTTTGATTTCTGAAGTGGTGGCGGTCAATGTCTTGGCTGGCATCACCGGATCGGCATCTGGTGGTTTGACCATCGCTCTTGAAGCCTTAGGTTCGACTTATGCACAATTAGCAGAACAGTTCAGTATCAATCCTGAGTGGATGCACCGTCTAGCTTCTATGGCTTCAGGTGGTTTTGATTCACTGCCGCATAATGGTGCCGTGATAACCTTATTGACCATATGTGGTCTGTCACATAAACAATCGTACAAAGACATTTTTATGGTTTCACTGGTGATTCCGGTGACTGTTACAGCGATTACAGTGGCTGTTTTGAGTTTGATCATCTAAAGGAAAAATTAATGAATTTAACACCTGCAGAAATAGAGCAATTCAACCAGGATGGTTATCTGATCATACGACAGATGATTGACATGACGCTGTTGAATGAAATCAGGGCGCAGACCAAAAATCATCTGAATTTACG
>JAUHXW010000305.1 GCA_030426705.1 Gammaproteobacteria bacterium | reverse complement strand
TCGGGCTACGGACCACGACTCGCACATCCTCACCACCCAATCTTTTGGCAGTTCGACAACAATCCATAGCCGTATTACCACCACCCAAAACCAGGACTTTTTTACCAACCTTGTCCACATGTTCAAAAGCCACATTGGCCAACCAATCAATCCCAATGTGTATATTGGCATCACCTTCTTGTCTACCAGGCAAATTGGGCAAATCACGACCACGAGGTGCTCCTGTTCCAACAAACACGGCGTCATAATTGTTTGCCAACATCTCTTTCATGCTGGTCACTTCCTGATTGAAGTGAGTGATGACACCCATGTCGAGGATGTAATTCACTTCTTCATCCAATACCGATTCGGGTAAACGGAAAGAAGGGATTTGACTGCGCATAAAGCCGCCACCCTTGTTTTGGTCATCGTATAAATCGACTTCATAACCCAGCGGCATCAAGTCACGAGCCACCGTCAAAGAAGCAGGCCCGGCACCAATCAAGGCTATTTTCTTGCCATTTTTTTGTTTCGGAATGTCTGGTAAACGGTGTTTGATGTCTGTTTTGTTGTCAGCAGCCACCCGTTTCAATCGACAAATGGCCACAGGTTCTTCTTCTACCCGCCCTCTACGGCAAGCCGGTTCACAAGGTCGGTCACAGGTTCTGCCTAACACACCGGGAAACACATTGGACCACCAGTTGATCATGTAAGCATCGTCATACTTGCCAGCGGCAATTAATCGTATGTATTCAGGAACAGGTGTGTGAGCCGGACAGGCATATTGACAATCCACCACCTTATGAAAGTATTGTGGATCAGAAATGTCAGTTGGTTTCATTTATGTTCTCTTACCTCTTTGGGCATTATTCGCCGTTTATTTTGCTGTTTTCCACTGCTGTTGACAATAGCCCTTTTCAATCAAAAAAATCAACCTTCCAGCTTTCGTCATTACCCGGCTTGACCGGGTAATCCAAAGCGGAGCGGGTTCGAACGAAGTTCGAAAAGACTTGTTTACTGAATTTAAATCAAAATCAGTCATCACAACAACAATTCACTGGTCTGCCTGAGCTGTTTTCCACTGCTGCTGACAATAGCCCTTTTCAATCAAAAAAATCAACCATTTATTGAAAAAACAGTTCTGACTGTAACGCAAATTGGCCTGATTATTGATATCAACCCGACCACCCATTTGCCGATATTGTTTTTCAAATTCATTGGAATATATCAACTCGGCCAATTGTGCATCATGATAGATACGTATCACCAAAGCATCAGAAACAACATCATCGAACAGCATACACATGGAAATTTCTGTGGTGAATTTAAAACGCTCCCTGACCCTGACTTGCAAGGTTGCATGTTGATTAACTGTGGACTGATACAAGTTGGCATTACCCAATTCAGGTAATAAAAATGTCAGCAGTTTGTGGTTGTATTCATGCAACTGCGTCAGGCTGATGTTATGCCGATGTATAAACTGTCTGTGGGATAAGTACTGTTCGGTTAATATCATTTAATACAATCTTTTATTTAAATCCAGGGCTATCATTATCTTACCCGAAATTTCTTCTATTGAGGTAAGCGAATAAACAAAATTGTATCCCCCCCCCAATTTAAAAACACGTTAATTAAGAGACCGTGACTCGATTCCAGGCAATTGAATAAAAACATTAAACTGGCCAAAAATCATATTTCCTGCTGCAAAGGCTTTTTTTTACAAAAAAATGTTAATATTCAGCAAATAATTAATTTCAGCATTAAAATCATATCATGGAAAAATCTTCTCATATCGGACTTCTACATATCATTTTAATTTTGTTTTTGGTTTTCACTACAAAGGCACTTAATGCGGAAATACCCAACTCAGCAAACAAAGATTTGGAATTACCAAAATCACTGACTCAACACCTGAAACCCACACCTGATGGCATCATAGGTCATTACGATGGTTTTGGAGATAACATATTAATGGTTGGAAACATGGCTTTTATATCCGCTCCATTTGCGATGAGTAATGGGGTCGTGTCAGTACAAGAATTTGATGGTGAATTCTGGAATGAAACTGCCAAAATAATCCCACCAACTGATGTTTATGAACCATTCTTTGGATTTGCCATGAGTTACGGAGGTAATCAACTTGCCATTGGTGCTCCTGGAGAAGCAGATAATGATATAAACACGGGCAGTGTTTATATTTTTGAACAGGTTAATGATTCATGGGTGTTGTCACAAAAAATTAATGGCAGCGACTCCGCCATTGGTGATCGATTCGGCTATTCAATCAGTTTAACTGACAATCATTTACTGATTGGCGCACCAGCAAAAGCAGATAAACCCGGCACCAGTGGTGCTGTTTATGCCTTCGCTGACAATGGTGGTCAATGGACGGAAACTCAGAAAATCACTCTTGATGGCTCAACTGATTACCACGCATTTGGTAAAGCCATCGCCTCTTATGAAAACAAGCTTATAGCCATTGCGGAAAATTACAAGTCATTGAATCATGCTGGTGTTTTCAATGCATTTGAATTTAATGGCAACTGGCAAATCACTCAACAATTCGTACCGAAAGCCTTCACTTCATCGCACTTTGGCAGTGACATTGAGATGACAACTGACAAGGTAATCATTGGAGACTCCTATCAATACAATGAGGCGGACAATGTAAGATCAGGTGCGGTTTTCAATACTGTTTATGATTCCATTAACCAAGCTTGGCTGGAACCTGAACCCTTTTATCATGACACTCCTGAATTAGGAGATTATTTTGGCGCTTCACTGAATTTGTCGGGTAATAAATTAGTGGTTGGTGCCAGCCGGAAAAGCACAGACGTTTATGGTGCAGGCGTAATTTATGTCTTTGAACTATTGAACAATGACTGGCTTCAATCACAACAAATAACTGACAGCAACAACCTGGAACACAGTCGAATGGGCAGTTCAGTTGCTATCAAAGACGACTTGATTCTAAGCAACACAAGCCTTGAACAGATTGGCTTAACACCTCCTATAGAAACTGTAACCCCTTTTAAATTGATAGATTCAACATTTACAACTTTACAACCAATCAAACCTCTAAACGCTTCCAAAAATGATCATTTTGGTTCTAATCCCTTGATTGTTGAGTTGTTCAACTATGTTAGTTCGAATAGTTTGATCCATTTCGAATTTATGCTGAATAAACAGATTTTTTTTGCGAAGGTTTTCTTTGAACTTATCCATCAACAATGGTAGATTCACATTTCCAGCGTTATGTACTATTCCATACCCGAATTCAGTTTTTATACCTCGCAGTTCACTACCAATTTCTGAGTCCATAAAAGGTTTCGATGAATCCAAATCAGCTTTTTTCAGCCATAAGTTTTGTTGATCAATGCTTTTAAAAACCTTTAAAATTGAGCGATCTATAAATACTTCAGTATCTAGGTATTCTCCGATTTCTTTGTAGAAAGATTGAAGAAAAGGAACCAGAATTTCAGCTTTCCAAACTAGTCCAAATGTTTTAAACGAAATTGGATTTATTGTTCCAGCTGCAATCCGTGAGCACCTGGCCCCACCGTCAAAATCTACAACTAAAACTTTCTGACCTCGCTTTATTAAGCTGAATGCTAAGCAAGTACCGGCGAGTCCTTGACCAATAATAAGATAATCAACTGGCTCATTTTCCACCCTTCTTCATGAATTCTTTGAATCCAGTCGACTCTATGGCTTCTACCTTTTTCATGACTGACCCCTCCAGCTCTTTTTTATAGTCTAGCACTTTTTTCATGATGCCTTTATCT
>JAUHXW010000304.1 GCA_030426705.1 Gammaproteobacteria bacterium | reverse complement strand
AATGAATGCATCGCCATCGGTATGGGCATGTGGTACGTGAATGGCTGTGGCTGGTTGGTCATTGAAATGAAATGACATTTGATCTGAAAAAGTCAAAACAGGTAATGCTTCCTTAGGAGCAGGGACCATCCCATCAGCTCCTTGTATGCCATTTTTAACCATGTGTGCACGTAAATTATCATGTGCAACAATGTGTGTCTTCGCACCTAAGGTGGTATTATTACCGGTGTGATCGCCATGAACATGGGTGTTGATCAAGAAGTCTACTGAGTGGTCTGTCAGTTGTTTGATCGCATCCGTCATGATGTCCAGGAATGGAGGCATGGAGTCATCTATCAAAACCACCCCGTCATCACCCACCAGCAAACCCAAGTTACCACCGGTAAAGCCACCTTGGCCCTGTAACATGTAAATGCCTTTACCCACTTCAGTGGTGGCAAAGCTGATTTTGGGTTCTTCTTTGGCCCATACATAACCGCTACTTAACAAGGTCAAAATCAATGTTATTTTTTTCATAGTTAATACCTGCTTGTAAGAGAATCAGACATTATAATCGTTCACAGTCTTATGTTTGTGAAATTTATGAATGTCAGAAGAGCCAATATCGAAGATTTAAAACCATTAAGTATTTTGTTTGATGCCTATCGGCAGTTTTATCAACAGGATAATGACTTAAGTGGAGCGCAACAGTTTTTACAACAGCGTTTTGAAGCCAATGAATCTGTGATTTTTGTGGCAGAACAGGGTGAAAAACTGCTTGGTTTTACACAATTGTTTCCCAGCTTTTCATCGGTGAGCATACAGCGTTTGTGGATTCTGAATGACTTGTTTGTGGCACAAGAAGCCAGAAAGCAAGGTGTGGCGGAAATGCTGATGAATGCTGCCAAAAGCTTTGCTATAGAAACTAACAGCAAAGGCATCATCCTGGAAACTGATGTGGACAATGTACAAGCGCAAAGTTTGTATCACAAGTTAGGATACAATAAACAAGACAGCACTTATCATTATTTTTTGGTTGTTTGACCAAGAATATAAGTCAGTAGTTTAGAAAAAAAATCAACTGTCATTCCTGCGTAGGCAGGAATACCCAAAGGGCAGACACTCTTGTAGAAAAACACAAATACTTAAACATGAGAAGATTCCTGCCTGCGCAGGAATGACCTGATTATTGGAATAATTAAATTTGACGAGCTTCTTTGGCCGGCGAGCCGCCGGCGGTCCATATTGTCAATCAAAAAATTGTGCGATGTGTTCAAAGGGGCCGGTGACTTCGTAGGTGATACCGAGGTTGCCATTAGCTGATGGGCCACGTTGTGAGCTGAAATACATGCGATTCCCGTCATCGGTAAAGGCCACGCCGGTGATTTCGGACTTCGTCTGATTTTCTATGTGTAATAATGGCAACGCTTGTCCTGATTCGCTCAGAATCACAATCTGCATGTTGCCACCGTCTTCACACACATAAATGAAGCCATTGTTGTCAACGGTGATATTGTCTACGCCGGAAAGTACTGGAAATTGACTGGTTTTAAAATCGTAGATGACTTTAATTTCCTGGGTGTCGGTATTCAATGACCAAATGCGGTTGTCGCCTTTGGTGGAAAAATACACATGGCCACCAAAATACCATAAACCTTCACCGCCATTGAAAATGGTTGATTGCTTAACTTGAAAACGGGTTTCCAATTCTGGTTTTTTGGGATTGGGTTTGGGTACATCGTGCCAGATCAACTTGGCTTGACCATGCAAAGGGTCACCTTCAACTTGAGCAACTTGTAGTTTCCCACCTTCGAAGCTTGGATAATGAGGCAGCACTGTGCGGTAAAAACAACCATTTTTCTCATCTTCAGTCAGATAAATAACCCGATTGATGGGATCAACGGCACAGGCTTCGTGTTCAAATGAACCAAGACAAGGCACTGCTTTGGCAGGATTGTTACCATAGGGATCGCATTCCCAAACCATGCCATAAGGAAACTCTTCGGCAGACAGCCAGGTGTTCCAGGGTGTTTTGCCGCCGGCACAATTCCACAAGGTGTTGTCCAAAATTCGATAGGCATCAATCACTTCGCCTTGCGCATTGAATTTAAGTGCACCGACACCGCCGGTTTTACTTTCTTCATTGGATACATAAATCCAGCCGTTGAGGTTTTCACGACTGTGGTCACGATAAACTGAACCACCATCTGGTCGTTCATGCCATAAGTAGTAGCTGTTGCTGGTTGGCAATTTGCCTTCAACAGCCACCACTCTGGATTTAAAACCATAGGGCAATCTGATACCGTTTTCATCAGCAGGCAGCAGATGCATCATGGCTTTTTGCTCATCAAACTTTCTGGCCTTGGAAAAAGCAGGATAGGTCAGTGACAAAGCTGAAATCTTCAGCAGGTTATGGATAAATTGACGGCGGTTGCTCATGGTTCGGATTGTGCTAAAAGCGGTCATTTTAAGTGATTGGATATGACATCTGAATTAAATTTACAAAAAATGTTGCAGGATTTCATCACTCATCAGAAAGCCCTGTTCAGTCAACTTTAATGAGGTTTTATCCATTGTGTACCATTCTGGTGGAACTTGCTGTTTGAAGGTCTGTTGCAATAAATCAGCTGCTAAGCCAGTGGTGTCGGTGAATTTTTGCCAGGTGAAGGGTTGTTTGAGACGTAATTGATTCAATAAAAATTCAAAAGGCAGTGTTTTAGAATCCAATAGTCGAGTTTCAACGATGTTTTTAGCTGTTCCGGCTGTGTTGCTATACACTTCGGGATGTTTTTGTTTGATTTGGCGTTGAATTTTACCTTCATGACCCAGGGTTATTTTGCTGTGAGCGCCTGCGCCAATGCCGAGGTAATCACCAAATTGCCAGTAGTTCAGGTTATGCTCACATTGAAAACCTGGCTTGCTGTAGGCGGATACTTCGTACTGTTGATATCCGCTTTCCTGCAGTATTTCCTGACCTTGTAAAAACATGTCATGTTGCAGCTCCAGATCCGGCAAGTGTGCAGGTGTTTTTACCGCAAACAATGTATTGGGTTCGATGGTCAGTTGGTAATAGGATACATGCGTCGGTTCCAGTTCAAGCAATTGCAACAAATCTTCTTTGGCGGCATCAAGCGTCTGCTCAGGTAAGCCAAACATCATGTCCAGGTTGTAGTTTTGATAACCCGCCTGGCGAGCTTTATTAACGGCAGTTCTGGCTTGGGAGCTGGTGTGAATGCGCCCCAGCTTTTGTAACTGTTCATCATCTAAGGATTGAATGCCAAACGACAGCCGATTGACGCCGGCTTGTAAGTAACCAGAAAACGAGTCAAACTCCTGGCTACCAGGATTGATCTCCATGGTAACTTCTGCATCGGGGCGCAGTGGCAACAAAGCACGTACTTGTTGCATCAAAGTTTGCATGCTTTGTGCTGAAAATAAACTGGGGGTACCACCGCCCATAAAAATGGTGTTGACCGTTCTGCCCCAAACCTGCGGTAAATCCTGTTGTAAATCATTGAGCAGTGCTTGTAAATAGCCTGATTCATCCAAATTGTTTTTCAATGCATGAGAGTTGAAATCACAATAGGGACATTTGCGCACGCACCAGGGAAAGTGGATATACAGGCTGAGTTTGGGTGGGATCATCTTTGTAAAACTTGTTGCAACAATGGGGTGATTTGCTGGATGGCCATGGCTCGGTGTGAAATTCGTTGTTTAACCGCTTTGGGCAATTCGGCCGCTGAGCAGCCTTGAGACGGCACATAAAAGATGGGGTCATAACCAAAACCACCTG
>JAUHXW010000303.1 GCA_030426705.1 Gammaproteobacteria bacterium | reverse complement strand
CGTGGCATTACCACCAGATTGGTTGCCTGAATAAAAGTACCAGAACACCATTCTCAATCCAAACAACATGATTATCAGTGAAATGAAACGGATGGCTATGGCAATATAATTTTGGATTTTCATAGTAACTTATGCTCCGATAATTCTTCAAAATAGGGTAAACACTGATCAGCAATGCGCTGTTCATCTTTGCTGAGTTTGTTTTCTTTGTGTTTATACTCAGAAAAACCGGTAGATTCTATCACTCGATTGTACCAGTGTTCTGCCCAGATGCCATCGGAGTCTCGGTAGCCTTTGGGCCATGCCAACATGGCTGAATCAAAAGGCACATCAAGCGCTTCGCACAATTTTTGCATCATCGCTTCAGGTGCCAATAGAATGTCCTTGGATTCCATAATGGGGGGTATCTTACCGGTCCGTTCCCTGATGTGTTTGAATAGTTTGACCTGTTGTGGAAAGCCTAAATCTTCAGGTGTGGCTCGTGGGTGTTTGCGCAAATATGAGGCCAAAACATCATTGGGATGCCGCAATAAAAAAGCATTGCGCATTTGATCGACAAAGTCGAGCTCAATGTCGTTAGTTATATGATGACTCATGTGTTTTTGGTAAAAAATCCGGGTCTGTTGTGTGGCATACTCAGGCAGCTCCTGAGTCAAATGTTTAACAATAGGTCGCCAATCTTTGCCTTGATGTTCAATGATTTCAGCATACATGGCATGTTTTTTACCGGTGATGGCTAAATAGGGTCCATACAAAGGTTCATCCACCACTACAGTATCCTGTCGATGTTCCCACGAACGCATCATCGCAGTGGAAATGTTGCGTGGCCCAGACCACATGGCAATTCTGATGATGTTCTTAGGCATGACCAGCCTCGTTTTTTATCAGCGCAATGTACAGGTCTTGTAATTTGCGAATCATGTCACGTTGCTGACCGTCACCAATCAAGCGGCCATCGACTTCATTAACAGGAGTGATACCGGCAAAAGTGCCGGTGACAAAAGCTTCATCTGCGCCATAAACATCGAACAAGGAAAAATTCTTTTGCCTGATTGGAATGTCATTGTCTTCACACAACTGGATGATTTTTGAGCGGGTGATGCCACCAAGACAAAAGTCGCCGGTTGAAGTCCACACTTCACCTTGGGTCACAATGAAAAAGTGGGTGGAATTACAAGTCGACACAAAGCCATGTGGATCAAGCATCAAGGCCTCATCAGCACCGGCTTTGGCCGCCTGAATACAACCCTGAATACAGTTGATTTTGGAATGCGAGTTCATCTTTTGATCCTGCACATCGGGATATCCGCGTCGGACATGGGTGGTGAAAAGCTTGATGCCACCCTCGATTTTTCGTGGAGAAGGCGCTTTGTATTCGGCAATGATGACTATGGTGCTGCCAGGAATGGTACATCTGGGGTCCTGATAGGGTGTGATTTTAACACCGCGGGTGACCATCAGGCGGATATGCACGCCGTCGTGCATGTGATTGGCTTCTAATGTTTCCATCAGACGCTCGGTCAATTCTTCAGGTGTTAAGCCAATGTTTAAATCCAATGACTTCGCGCCTTGGTAGAGTCGTCGCAAGTGGTCTTGCAGAAACACCACCACGCCATCATGCAATCTGAGACCTTCCCAGACACCATCGCCCAAAATAAAACCCGAGTCAAACACCGAAACCACCGCTTTGTCCCTGGGTAACAGTTCACCATTGACGTTGATTAAAATGTTCCGATTGCGTTTATCTTCTATGTATTCGTGGGTGCCTTTATTCATAGTTGTTTAGCTGTTGCAAAACGAAGATGTTATCAGAAATGACGCTCTTTTGTTACATAGGCCATTAAGCTCAGGAATACGTTTGGCTCTAATACTTTCATGTCGAGCTCGGATTGCGGAATTAACAGTGTCGATATATCAAAAAATAATTTTTATTAATGCGGTTTTATTTTTGTGTTAACATCTATAGGAAAAAACAACGGAGTTGTTGTGAACCTAAATTATAATATTCTCATAGTTGATGATGTGCCTGATAATATTCAGGTGGCTATGAATATCCTTAAAGAGCAAGGGTATGATTTTTCGTATGCTCTGAATGGCTCAGAAGCCATAGATTTGCTCAAAAACAACAATTTTGATTTGGTGTTGCTGGATGTCATGATGCCGGATTTCAATGGTTTTGAAGTCTGTGAATTCATGAAAAAAGACCCCAGATTACAAGACATTCCTGTTATTTTTCTGACTGCACGAGTAGATGTCGATTCAATTGCCAAAGGTTTCAGCGTCGGTGGTGTGGATTACATCACCAAGCCTTTTCACTCCAATGAATTGATTATGCGGGTCAAAACCCATCTGGATTTATATTCAGCTCGAAAGGTCTTGCAACAAAACAACATTGTGTTGGAAAAACAACTTAAAAACAAAGAGTTACGAATCTTGTCCGAACTCGAAGCCAATCAGAAGGAAATGATTTTTATGTTGACCGAATTGATGGAAGCCACATCAGATGAAACAGGGCAACACATTCGCCGAGTGGCTGAAATTTCAAGATTATTGGCCTTTTACCACCCCAGTCTTAATTCGGAAGATGAGCATGTGATTTTCCATTCTTCTCCCATGCATGATATCGGTAAAATAACCTTGCCACGTTCGATACTGCATAAGCCAGATAAGCTTACCGATGAAGAACGTGAAGAAATGAAAAAGCACACCACCAATGCCTATAACCTGTTGCGTTTGTCACAAAGGAAATTCATCAAAGCCGCAGCCATGATTGCCTATCATCATCATGAGTGGTGGGATGGCAATGGTTATCCCCAGGGGTTGAAAAGTGATGAAATCCATATTTATGGCCGAATTGTTGCTATTGCTGATGTTTTTGATGCATTGACACACAAGCGGAAATACAAAGAGGCCTGGACAGTTGATGATGCTGTTGAATACATTTTGAAACTCAAAGGTAAACAATTTGACCCTCAGCTGATTGATATATTTGAAAAACACCTGGATGAATTTATTGCCATTTCACAGATGGAGTGATTCTTTTGGAGCACTGAAAAAGGTATGTCCTTGGGGCTTCATTCATTTTTGTTCCCGACTAAAATGAAAGCGACCGCGGCGGACATGGCATGTAACTTCGCGCTCTTCGCCTCTGATTCGCGTACGCTCACCAACCGGCTCGGCGGGTCGAGCTGCTTAGCAGCTCTCCTGAAGCACCTGTGTGGTTTCATTGCATTGCTCATTGTTGGCATCAGCCAAGTCAAAGCCGTTGAGTTTTCTGCCGAAGAACTTGCCTGGATTCAAGCCAATCCGGTGGTGCGTACTGCCGGTGCTGAGGATTGGTTGCCATTCGATTATGTTGATATTGAGGGAAAACATGTCGGAGTGGCTCAAAGTTATTTACAAATTATCAGCAAAAAAACGGGATTGCAATTTCAGGTTGAAGTGGATGAGTGGTTTCCGAGCCTGAGCAAAGCATTTGCCGGTAAAATTGACTTAATGCCTGCTGTTGCAGGTGGAGAAAGCAGTTCGCAGCCTTTGCACTTCAGTCAGTCTTATGAAATCATCTATGATTATTTTTACATCAACCAACAAACGCTCAATATTGATACCAAGACATTGTCCGGTTTGACGGTTGCGACTCCTGGCGGCTTTGCCCGTAGAAATTTTCTGACAAAAAATTATCCTGGGGTCAAAGTCATCAATACCCAATCGATGAGTGAAAGTATTGCGTTGGTTTTGGCTGGTCAGGCTGATGTCATCTTGGGTGCTCAGAATC
>JAUHXW010000302.1 GCA_030426705.1 Gammaproteobacteria bacterium | reverse complement strand
ATGAGCCGAAAACTGTTATAGAAGGTGTGGCCAATTATCAACTGGCTCATAACGGTGAAAAAATACTGGTGCAAAAAGGTCAGGACTACGCCATCATCAAAGCTGCAGTAGAGCAAAATATTAAGGACAAACTCGATTTAACTCACTTAACCCTCAAAATTGATCCGCAGGTCGAATGGCGCCAAATGTTTACGGATGCCTGGCGTATTTTGCGAGACTGGTTCTATGACCCGGGTATGCATGGTATGGATTGGCAAGCAGTTCATGATAAATACCTGCCTCTGGCTAAAGCGGCTAAGCACCGAACTGATTTAGACTATGTTTTTGGTGAAATCGCCGGCGAGATGAATGCCGGTCATATTTATGTCAATTCAGGCGATCAACCATCGGTTAAACGACAAGACAATGGTTTATTGGGTGCAGAGTTCAGCAAACACAAGAGTGGCTATTTTGAAATCACCAAGATTTTTGCCGGAGAAAACTGGACGCCTGCCAGACGTTCACCATTGACTGAACCTGGTGTGGATGCCAAGGTTGGGGACTTTGTGATTGCGATTGATGGAGTCCGTACCGATCAGGTGGCTAACATTTTTCAACTGTTGGAACACACTGCTGACAGAACCATCAGTGTGGAATTGAACAACAAAGCTTCAACTAAAGGGGCCAGAAAAGTTTATGTCAAACCCATCTCATCTGAAAGCCAATTGCGTTACCTGGATTGGGTTAACTCAAGACGCGCTTTGGTAGATCAATTATCAGGCGGTCGAATAGGGTATGTGCATTTACCCAACACGGCCATTGATGGTAATCGTGAATTGTTCAAGCAAATGATTCCACAAATTGGCAAAGATGCGTTAATCATAGATGATCGCTATAACGGTGGCGGATTTATTCCTGATCGCATGATTGAATTATTGTCGCGCAAAACCATGAACTATTGGAAACGCCGTGGTCTGGACTTGGACAGCAATGCCACACCATTGATTGCTCATGATGGACCCAAAGTGATGCTGACCAATGGTCAATCCAGCTCAGGTGGTGATGCTTTGCCTTACTATTTCCGTAAAGCAGGCTTGGGTAAAATCATTGGCACACGCACCTGGGGCGGCCTGATAGGTATCAGTGGTAATCCTGGGTTGGCTGATGGTGGTTCTATACTGGCATCCACTTTCCGTTTTATGGACACCGAAGGAAACTGGGCTGTCGAAAATGAAGGTGTGACACCGGATATTGAAGTGATTGATCGTCCTGAATTGATTGCTCAAGGCCGTGATCCATCGATTGAACGAGCTGTTGAAGAGTTATTGAAAGACTTGCAGGAAAACCCGAGAAAATCAATTGAATCACCACCAGCACCGACTGAGTTTTAGGGATTCAGTGATTGTTAAGC
The DNA here is from genome assembly GCA_030426705.1 of Gammaproteobacteria bacterium. Lineage (GTDB taxonomy): Bacteria > Pseudomonadota > Gammaproteobacteria > Xanthomonadales > Marinicellaceae > Marinicella. The sequence goes on along the minus strand of JAUHXW010000302.1, from coordinate 2,388 downwards.
TAAATTTGGCTATAATGTTGCGCTTTTAATCGGGAGCACAAGTATGAATCCAAGCAATCGGCGAAACTTGGCTGCCAAATCACCGCTGATGAAAAAAGGTGGTGTGCATGACAAGTCAAACAAAGCCAAAAGACAAAAGGACAAACAATCTTTAAAACGAAAAATAAGGGCCGAGCAATTCGGCCCTTATTACTTTTTAGGCGCAGAATGCGAGACTTATGGTGAAAATAGCTGTACTTTTTAAAGTGTTAAACAATTAAATTTTGTGTCAGTTAATAATGTCACTTTTATCAGGTTTATCAAGTCATGTTTAAAATCACTGTAAGTTTGCTGTTATGTTTCACTTCTCTAATTAGTTTGGCCTGTGACGAAAATCAACAACAAATTTTGGATGGCTTGACCTTTTCTGGCAAATTGAAAGCCAATAACACTTTGATTCGAATTGGAGTCAAAGGCAGCATCAGCTTTAAAGATGGACACTTGCTGTGGATTGCTGATAAAGAAAAAGATGAACAGCAACATGAACTTTTGGCATATCAAATATCCTGTCAGGATGATGTCACCATTTTCAACACACAGCAACAGGAAGTAAGAGAAATAACAAAAGATCTAATAAGCTGGCAAGGTAAGTTTGATGGCAAAAAGGTTTATGATGTCACCACAAAATGGACAAGAGTTGAAAAGGATTTTTTTCATGATATGCTGCTGCCCAAAGTGGTGACTTTTGATTTTAACTCAGATTAACATTTGTCACGATAGACTTCGTATGTCAGAATGTTCAAGATTTTAACTCGAGTAATCTTGCTATGAAATTATTATTGATGTTACTAATAACTGGTGTTGTTTCAGCCAAAAATGACACGCCTAAGATTGTATTCGAAATCCCAGGTGTACATGTACGGGATTTTGCCTTGAGCACAGATGGCAAAGAATTGTATATGACCATGGAAAGTGTTGGTAAAGACGCTTCACAAATCATTAAAGTCAATAAAACTCCAACGGGCTGGTCAGAGCCTGAAATCGCATCATTTTCCGGTCAATTCAAAGACCTTGAACCTTTTCTTCACCCCAATGGTTTGCAATTGTTTTTTGCATCTAACCGCAATGACGAACAAAACGCTACCACAGAGCAATTTGATATTTGGCAAGTTGAGCGCAAGTCACAAAATGACAAATGGGGAGTGCCCGTTAAACTGAACGAACACATCAACACAACTGATGGTAACGAGTTCTATCCCAGTGTCTCCAGCAACGGTAACCTATATTTTACCGCCACCAAAAAAAATGGTCTGGGAAAAGAAGATATTTATGTCAGTCGTTTAGTTGATGGTCAATATGTCACAGCGGAACTGTTGCCAGATACCATCAATTCTGCAACCTATGAATTTAACGCCTATATTAATCCAGATGAAAATATGTTGTTTTTTTCATCATTCGGCCGCAAAGATGGTCATGGCGGTGGTGATTTGTATGTCAGCCATAAAGTGGAAGGTACATGGCAACCTGCTGTGAATATGGGCGCTGATATCAATACTGATAAACTTGACTACTGTCCTTTTTATGATGAAAAGAATCAAATGTTTTTCTGGACAAGCAACCGTTCTAATCTGACAGCTGAGCAAAACAAATATGATTTTGCCAAGTGGTACCAAATATACACGTCTGGTGAAAATGGAAGCGGTAAAATTTATTCGAAAGCAATGAAATTTTAGTTTGCTCACAACTCCCAATCCACAAACTGGTTCAGTGAAGTGAATTCACGGACATGTTCCTTACCATTTAATTCTGTAATAGTTACAGATACTCGCTGTTCAGTGTTTTCCCCTAAACCGATAGTGATCCAGGGCTGTACTTGTGTTTGATAACTTTTGGTTTGAGAATAGACAAATTGTTGTTTTCCTTGATCACTATTAACTTTAACTTTTGATCCAATAAGTGAGCGGTTGTCTTTGGCTGTTAAGTTTAGGGTCAACCAATTATTGTTGGTTTTCTGCTGATTCATATATACTTTTACTGGACCATCGACTTGTGAAACGACAATGTCTAAATCTCCATCTTTGTCAAAATCTGCATAGGCAGCTGAACGACCCACTAACGGTTCAGATAGTAAATCCCCTGCATCGGTAACAAGTTGAAAGTAGGGCGCGCATGAGTTCCCACAATTCCAAAACAGTTGATTGTGCTGTTTATAGGTAACTGAACTTTCTACTTGTTGAATTAAATTTTCGACATGGCCATTGGTTTGGAAATAATCTTGTCGACCATCTAAATCATAATCAAAAAAGAATACGCCGAAAGTAACCACTGCTCGACTTGGTGAACCTATTCCAGAAACCATCGAATCATCAGTGAAAAATGAATCTGATTTAGAAACATAGTATGATGTAG
>JAUHXW010000301.1 GCA_030426705.1 Gammaproteobacteria bacterium | reverse complement strand
GGCGTGCTTTGGGGTTGTTAACGAATGGAATACGCACTGATGCCGAACGGTTACGGGCTGAATAAGCCAACATCACAGGTGCTTCAAAGCCAGGTACCAAACGTTTGTAAGAGTTGGTGGATGAATTGGCAAAAGCATTCAATGCACGGGCATGTTTAAAAATACCGCCAATGTAATGCAAAGCCGTTTCTGATAAGCCACCATAACCATCACCCATAAACAGGTTGTCGCCACCTTTGCTCAAAGATTGGTGGACGTGCATACCAGAACCATTGTCGCCAACAATTGGCTTAGGCATAAAAGTAGCGGTGTAGCCATAATCATGTGCCACATTGTGAACCGCATATTTCATCATCAAAACTTCATCGGCCTTTTTCACCAGAGTGTTGAACTTGGCACCAATTTCACATTGACCTGCGGTACCCACTTCGTGGTGATGCACTTCGATTTCCAAACCCATACCTTCCATCACTTTACACATGGCCGAACGTAAATCATTCAGTGAATCAACAGGTGGAACCGGGAAGTAACCGCCTTTAACTCGAGGTCTGTGACCGGTATTTTCACCGGCATCAGCACCTGATTCCCAGGCGCCTTCACGAGAATAAATTTCATAGCGACAATCATTGGCATCGGTTTTCCAGCTCACGCCATCAAACACAAAAAACTCAGGCTCGGGACCAAAGAAAGCCGTATCAGCCACACCGGATTGTTGCAAAAAGGCTTCAGCACGTTTGGCAATAGATCGTGGGTCACGCTCATAGCCTTGCATGGTGTTGGGCTCTAAGATATCACAACGAATGACCAACGTTGGGTATTGGCTGAACGGATCAACAAAAGCGGTTTCTGGATCGGGCATCAATACCATGTCGGACTCATTGATTCCTTTCCAGCCATTGATAGATGAGCCATCAAACATTTTACCGTCTTCAAACAGCTCTTCATCAACCTGTGAAACGGGTAAAGTGACATGGTGTTCTTTACCTGCAGTGTCACAAAAACGCAAATCAACAAAATCAATGTTTTCTTCTTTGATCAAATCTAAAATCTTATCGCTCATCAGTAAGCCTGTTGTTTATGGAATGCCGGTATTTTAAAGATTTGATACATCGAAAAACATACGCAATTCTGCGTGGATGATTTGAATGTTTGATAAAAAAGAAAGCCGGCGGGCCGCCGGCGATCCAATTTTTATAGAATATTCAACAAATCGAAGGCGGCTTTGCCGGCGTATTTGGCGTTGCTGCCGAGCTGCTCTTCGATGCGCAACAGTTGGTTGTATTTGGCGATGCGATCAGAGCGACACAGAGAGCCGGTTTTGATTTGCGTGGCTGAAGTGGCGACCGCCAAATCGGCAATGGTGTTGTCTTCGGTTTCACCTGAGCGGTGTGAAATCACTGCGGTGTAACCGGAGCGGTAGGCCAAATCGATGGCATCCAAAGTTTCGGTCAGGGTGCCAATTTGATTGAATTTAATCAGAATGGAATTGGCAATGTTTTTATCGATGCCTTCTTTGAAAATTGAAGTATTGGTTACGAACAAATCGTCACCCACTAATTGAACTTTGTTGCCCAGTTTTTCGGTCAGGTGTTTCCAACCATCCCAGTCAGCCTCATCCAGACCATCTTCGATGCTGATAATGGGGTATTGATCAACCCAAGAGGCCAAAAAGTCAGTGAATTCTGCTGAGGTCAGTTGCTTGTTTTCACCAGCCAAATGGTAGATGCCATCTTTGTGAAATTCAGAACTGGCAACATCCAGACCCAGGTAAACTTCTTCACCGATTTTGTAACCGGCTTGATGTACGGCTTCCAAAATGGTGTCCACCGCCTCTACATTGGAACGCAGGTTGGGCGCGAAACCACCTTCGTCGCCGACTGCAGTAGATAGGCCTTTGCTTTTTAAGACCTTGGCCAAAGCATGGAAAACTTCAGTGCCACAGCGCAAGGCTTCAGAAAAGGAATCAAAACCTGCAGGCAGCACCATAAATTCTTGCACGTCAATGTTGTTATCGGCATGTTCCCCACCGTTGATAATGTTCATCATGGGAACCGGTAGGACAAATTCATCGACTGTTGCGATGCTTTGGTACAGAGGTACACGTTTTTCATTAGCAACCGCATGGGCATTGGCCAATGAAATACCCAGCAATGCATTGGCGCCGAGTTGGCTTTTGTTGTGGGTGCCGTCCATGTCCAACATTTTTTGATCCAAACCGGCCTGGTCTTCGGCATCAAATCCTTGCAAAGCATCTGCCAGGGTGGTGTTGACGTTGTTGACTGCTTTTTGCACACCTTTGCCAAGGTAGCGGCTTTTATCACCGTCACGCAGTTCAATCGCTTCACGCGCGCCAGTTGAAGCACCTGAAGGCACAATGGCGCGTCCAAATGCACCTGATTCCAAAGTAACTTCAGCTTCTAAGGTTGGGTTGCCTCTTGAGTCCAGAACTTCTCTGGCATGAATTTTTTTAATTCCAGTCATCGCTTTGTTCCTGTAAAGGTTTTGATTTAATGGTTTGATCAATTACTTTTAATGTTTCCAACAGGCCGGCCATTTGATCTAATTTAACGGCATTGGGGCCATCACTTTTGGCATTGGCTGGATCTGGGTGTGTTTCCATAAACAAGCCAGAAATTCCCACAGCGGTTGCCGCTCTGGCCAATACCGGTACATGTTCTCTTTGACCGCCGGATGTGCCGCCTTGTCCGCCAGGCAGTTGCACAGAGTGGGTGGCATCAAATACCACAGGGCAGCCAGTCTCTCGCATCACGGCCAAAGAACGCATGTCAGAAACCAAATTGTTGTAGCCGAAGCTGGCGCCGCGTTCACAGACCATGATTTGTTGATTACCAGTAGATTGGGCTTTTTCAACCACATTTTTCATGTCCCAGGGTGCCATGAACTGGCCTTTTTTGATGTTGACCGGTTTGCCTGCATTACAAACACGCAGGATGAAATTGGTTTGTCGGGCCAAAAATGCGGGTGTTTGTAACACATCAACCACATCGGCCACTTCTTCAATCGGTGAATCGTCATGCACATCAGTGATTACGGGTACGCCCAATTGTTTTTGTACTTCTGCCAAAATATTCAAACCAGCTTCCATACCCAAACCCCTAAACGAATTCAAAGAGGTGCGGTTGGCTTTATCAAAGGAAGATTTAAAGATAAACGGAATGCCCAGTTTTTCGGTGACTTCTTTTAAGTGGCCCGCCGTATCGATGGCCAATTGCAATGACTCAATCACACAAGGGCCGGCTATCAAAAAGAATGGTTGGTCCAATCCGGCTTCAAAATGACACAGTTTCATATTTATGCTCGTTCAGTGATAAGGGCAGACTTTATTATAGCCTGCTGCTTATCCTTGTTGTTGATGTTTCAGTGCCGCCTGGATGTAGCTGGTAAACAGCGGATGTCCATCACGTGGCGTTGAATTGAATTCAGGATGAAACTGACAAGCCAGGAACCAGGGGTGGTTGGGCAACTCGACAATTTCTACCAGTTTGTTGTCTTCTGAATGGCCAGAAAAAACCAGGCCACATTCGCTCAATTGTTGTTTAAAATTGTTATTCAAAAATACAACGGATGGTAAACAGTGTGCGTTTTAAGGTGGCAATTATCTCATTGTATTATTAAGGTGGAGAAAGAAAGAAATAAATAAAGAGCGAAAGAAAGCGTGAATGGATGAACAAAATTAGAAAGTCTATAAAAAGGGCAAGAAGAAGAGAAGAACTTCAAGGTAGTTGTAAGAGGCGAGTTTGCCTTATGTTTACAGAGTGTGACCGACCCGAAGCAGCACACA
>JAUHXW010000300.1 GCA_030426705.1 Gammaproteobacteria bacterium | reverse complement strand
GCGGGTGTTATCGCCTAACTCCATACCATCTGCGATGCCGGTTGCCAGCGCCAGGACATTTTTAACGGCGCCTCCCAATTCAGCACCAATCACATCATCTGACAAATAGGTTCTGAAGTTTGATGTTCGCAGTGCCAGACTGAGTTGTGTGGCAAACTCATTGTGTTTTGAAGCCACAGCGACCAAAGTGGGCTTGTTCAGCGCCACATCTTTGGCAAATGAGGGTCCTGTCACCAAAGCCATGGGCACAGAATCACCCAATATTTCATCAGCCACTTCATGTAAAAATCGGCCGGTACCAGGTTCAAAACCTTTGCTGGCCCAAGCCAAAGGCCGGTTACCCAATAAGGGTTTTACTTGCTTCAAAATGTCGCCAAAGGCGTGTGAAGGACAGACCACCAAAACCGCTTCGCATTGCTTAATCGCATTGGCCAAGTCGGTTTCAATAATCAGTTTTTCAGGGAATTTAATACCGGGCAAATATTGCTCATTTGACCGGCTTTGTTGCATGGCTTCCATGCCTGCTTTGTTGCGTCCCCAGAGAACGGTTTCGTCATTGCGTGCCAGTTGCATCGCCAATGCCGTTCCCCAGGAACCTGCACCTAGTACAGAAAAGCGCATTACTGTTTGGTTTCGGTGGCAGCTTGTTGCGCTTGTTGTTGCATTTGTTGCGCATACATTTGTTCAAAGTTTACTGGTTGTAACATCAGTGGTTGGAAGCCACCATTCATAACCATATCGCTGACTTGTTGTCTGGCGTAAGGGAATAATACATTTGGACAGTAAACACCTAATGTTTGGTGTAAAGTTTGATCATTGAAATTTTGCATGGTGAATACACCAGAGACACAAACTTCAACCAAATAAGCTGTTTTTTCGTTGACCGTACATGTGACAGTAGCCGTTAAAGCCACTTCGTAAGTGGTGTCATCCAATTTATTAACTTTCTGATTCAGGTTCAATTTGATGTCTGGTTGGCCTTGCTCATTAAAAATGTGAGGCGCATTGGGTGCTTCAAATGAAACATCTTTGGTGTAAATCTTCTGTAAAGACATCATTGGGCCTTGATTTTCAGTGTTGGCCGCAGCTTTATTTTCTTCTGTCATTTTTGCTTCCTAAAAGTTTGAGGATCAAAAGATCCATTTCGTTGATTTATTCGGTTCAATCAGTCTTTGCTTAAGGGCAGTTTATCGCTGATCCAGGAATTGATACCGCCTTTTAAGTTAAATACGTTATCAACACCAGCTTGGGTCAAATGTTGACAAGCCGCCTGAGAGCTTTTGCCGATTTGACAATAAACAATCACAGGTTTCTTTTTCAATTTGTCAATTTTTGCCTTTCCTTCAGTGAAGTCTGATAAAGGCATGTTGATGGCATTGACGATATGTCCTTGTGCAAATGCTTCTTTGGGTCTGACATCGATGAGTTGGGCGTTTTGTTGATTCACCAAACGGGTTAATTGGTCCACATTCACATTTTGAAAAGCCTGACTTTTTTCTTTATAAAGTGCGTTTAAAAACAAAAACAACACAGCCAGAAAAAGCAAAACCTGAAAAGGGTGATTGCCAACAAACTCGACCAATTGCGACATCGCCTGTCTACCTAAAAAAATGAAAGGGACAATATAAGGTATCAACGCAAAAAATCAAGTTAAAAGCCATAAAAACCCACCTTTGAATTCCGGTTTCGTTGGTAAATATGTTTTTTTGCAGGGATGACTTTGATAATATGTCTGCTTTTCTACAATTGATTACTTGATGGTGCGTTTCTTGTTTGGGTTAATTTTGGCTTGGTCAGTGATGGCAGATGCCCAGCAAGACATTGACGAAACCGCCATTAACCAACAGCTGGCCGATATCAAATTACGTTTGAAAGAATTAAAAACTGCCTTGAATCAGGCTGAAGGAGAAGAAGCCAAATTGCTGAAAGAGCTTGAATCACAAGATCAAAAAATCAACCAACAAGGACAACTGATCAGGGATTTGACCGCCAAAATTTCAACCGCCGAACAACAAATTGAAGCGCTGGGTAAACAGATAGCAGTCAAGCATGACAGCATCAGCGATCAAAAGAACCAAATGGCTGAATTATTGCGCCTGCACATTTTTATCAATCATGATCGCATCTTGAAAATGATGTTATTGAATCCAGGAACCGAGAATGCCGAAATCACCCAACATCAAATCAAGTATTTACAATACAAGCTTTACGATTTGATCAAAAGCATTGCTGTTCAAATCAAGCAGCTCGAGCAATACCAGGCACAAATACAACAACAAAAAAGCGCACTTGAAACACAGGAGCAACAGCTTAAATCCGAACAGGAAACCATGCTTGAACAAAAACGCCAACGAGCAGTGGTGTTGGCATCCTTGCGTGAAACCATCAAGGGTTACCAAAGCGAAAATGAAACACTGAGCAAAGACAGTCAACGCTTGAACCAATTGTTATTACAAATTTCACAATACCTTGATGACCTGCCAGAAGACCTTGGCGCCAACACCTCATTTGCCAAACTCAAGGGCAAATTAAGTCAACCATTGACTGGGAAAATTATCCGTTCCTACCGTTCTTTGCGTGCTGGTTATAGCCGTTGGGATGGTGTGGTGATTGGCAATCAAGCCGGAGAAAATGTGGTGGCCACAGCTTATGGGCGGGTTGCTTTTGCTGATTGGTTACGTGGTTATGGATTGCTGATTGTGATTGACCATGGTGATGACTATATGACCTTGTATGGGCACAATGAATCGGTTTTGGTCGATGTGGGAGATTGGGTACAAGCCGACCAGGTCATAGCCACTGCTGGTAATTCCGGTAACATCGATCCTACGGGTGTTTACTTTGAAATTCGTAAAGCCGCCGATCCAACCAATCCAGTGCCCTGGTTCAGGTAATAAAATAATTCATTCTACATTCAGTTTCGTAGATGTATGATGATAGCGCACTAACAAAGAACAACCGGAGAAACTAGATGAAAACAATAACACTGATTTTAACGTTGCTTATTTCTGGCACTTTGTTCGCTTATAATTTTGCTTCACCGAGCGAGCCATCGGCCAAAATTGTTATGAACCATGGCGTCAATGCCAAACAGCTTTTTCCTGTGAGGTTGTTGATGGTCAATGGTGAAAATGTCATCGTTCGTGACGATGCTGTTTGGTTACAACCTGGCATGTATGAATTGCGTTTTGCCACCACCATCAAAGGGGATTACACCAAACAACTTATGGGATTAAAAGAACGCAGGGGCTTGAAAGATTTGCCCAATACTTTGAACATTAAAGTTGAAGCTGACAAGGCTTACTATGTGGCCTTCGATGCTTCAGCTACTGAAACAGAAGAATGGGGTCCCGTGGTTTATAAAATCAAATAACCTTTATCAAAAACTACCTCAAAAAAAGGCTGTGATGTCATTGACGTTACAGCCTTTTCTGATTAAGAACGCTGAGCTCGTCGAAGTGAGGAGCAGGTTTCGACGGAGCTCAGCCGTCGTTTTAAGCCTCATTCATCACCATAAATAGCAACTTTTGACTCTTGTTGAGTTTTATAGCCACGATACATGCCTGGCGTATTGAATACCATCACAGGATTTCCTGCTGGATCTATGCCAATGATGCCACCTGAGCCGCCGACTGCTTTTAACTCTTGCATGATCACTTCATCAGCGGCTTGTTGCAAAGTCTTGTCCTGATACCTGACCCGTGCACAAATATCATGAGCCACTGCATAGCGAATGAAATACTCTCCGTGGCCAGTGGCTGAAATACCACAACTGCGGTTATCGGCATAAGTGCCAGCGCCTATCACTGGCGAA
>JAUHXW010000299.1 GCA_030426705.1 Gammaproteobacteria bacterium | reverse complement strand
TTAAAGCCAAAGCTTTGCCTTCATTATCATACAAGGCCAGTCGAACCGGAATGTGCATGGACTGCCAATCAGAAGCCCCATTAAAATTGGCTGGAGCGGATTGACTGAATGCGATTCGATAAGTGTTAGAATTTTTATCAAAATGTTCTTCAATCTTCACATTGGGCGTACCGTTTTGTGAATACCATAATTCAAACTGGGTTAAATCCACACCATTGGCATCTGCCATGGCATGTCTGAAATCATTACAACTGGCTGCTGAACCATCATGTCGTTCAAAATACAGTTTCATGCCTTTCTGGAAACCGTCTTCACCCAACAATGTATGGTACATACGCACCACTTCTGAGCCCTTTTCATAGACCGTCAGTGTGTAAAAATTATTGATTTCAATGTAAGAATCCGGCCTGACGGAATGTGACATCGGCGAGGCATCTTCAGCAAATTGTGCTGCGCGTAAATACCTGACATCTTCAATGCGTTTGACTGCTCGTGATTGTAAATCTGCGGTGAATTCCTGATCTCTGAATACCGTTAACCCTTCTTTTAATGACAGTTGAAACCAGTCTTTACAAGTCACCCGGTTACCTGTCCAATTATGAAAGTATTCATGTCCAATCACGGCTTCAATGTTGATAAAGTCCTGATCGGTTGCGGTTTCGGCTTTGGCCAAGACGTATTTAGAATTAAAAATATTCAAGCCTTTATTTTCCATCGCACCCATGTTGAAATCGTCGGTGGCAACGATGTTGTATTCATCAAGGTCATATGCCAGATTGAAGCGTTGCTCATCCCATTTCATTGAGTTTATCAATGATTTCATAGCAAAATCACAGGCATCAATATTTTTGGCTTCGGTAAAAATCCGCAATTGAACCTGGTTTCCATCCTGTGTGGTGAAAGCATCTTCAACAAATTCCAGATCACCTGCCACCAGGGCAAACAAATAACTGGGTTTTGGATGTGGATCAATCCACTTACAATAGTGCCGGCCGCCATCCAATTCGCCTTTGCTGAATTGATTACCATTGGATAGTAATACTGGGTATTTTGTTTTATCAGCAATGATAGTTACTGTATATTTCGCTAAAATATCTGGACGGTCAGGGTAGTAAGTGATTTTGCGAAATCCTTCCGCTTCACATTGGGTCAGGAAAAAATCGCCTGATTGATACAAGCCTTCCAGTGCGGTGTTTTTATGCGGGTAAATCTTGACCTTGGTTTTTAATTCAAATTCTTCAGGCAAGTTTTTCAACAACAGGCCGTTTGATGACAACTCATATTCATCATTGGATAACTTTCTGCCATCAATGGCAATCGATAACAACTCCAAGTCCACACCATTAAGAAACATCTCATTAGCCTGAGCTTCATCATTCCTGGAAAAATAGGTTCGAGCAGTGACCTGAGTGTTATCTGCTTCTACCACAAAAGCCAAATCTATGGAGCTTACCCAGTAATCTGGTTGTTGATAATCTTTGCGGAAAATGACTTGTTTTGTTGAACTCATATTGACTATTACTTCTATTTTTTGGACAGAAAACTGACTAAGCGTTGCTGTCTTTGTTTTGTTGTGATTTTTTTCTTAACAATTGCCCCATAATGATACCAAATTCAAAAAGTATCCACATGGGAATGGCCAATAATATTTGTGAACTTGGATCAGGCGGGGTTAATAACATAGCAACCACAAAGATTCCAACAATCACATAAGGCCTTGATTTGGCCAATTTTTCAGCTGAAGTCACACCCAACATGATCAAAATAATCACCGCCACAGGAATTTCAAAAGCCAGGCCAAAGGCAAAAAACAGCCTGACCACAATATCCAGGTAGGAATTGATGTCTGGCATATAGGTAACACCTTCAGGTGCTATACCAGGTAAAAAGACGAAAATGATGGGAAAAACGATAAAGTAAGCAAAGGCACAACCCAAATAAAAAAGCACAATGCTTGAAATCAAGATGGGTGTGGCAATGCGCTTTTCACTTTTATACAAGCCTGGCGCCACAAAAGCCCAAATTTGGTAAATAATAACTGGCATACTGATAATCACTGCCAGAATAATGACCATTTTAAATGGTGTCAGAAACGGTGAGAGCACACCTGTAGCAATCATTTCAGTACCTTGACTGAGGTTACTTAACACCGGTTGAGCGATGATGGTATAAATTTTTCCTGCAAAAGGAAACATCACTAAAATCAACACCAGCACCGTCATCACTGCTTTAATTAAGCGACTCCGTAATTCTACGAGGTGTGATACGAGTGATTGTTCCTGATCTGACATGACTGATTACTTAGATTGATTAAGCTGTTCTGCAGTTTTAGTTTGAGTTTTTGTTTCTGTATCAGCCTGTTTGATTTGTTCGGTGGTCTCAGCCAGCTTTTGCTCCAACTCTTTGGCTTCAGCTAACATGGCATTTTCTTTGAGTTTTGCTTTAACGGCTTCAATTTCCAATTCTTGTTCAACCTCCTGTTTGATGTTATTGAATGAGCGCTTGAGCCGACCTATGTAAAGTCCTACTTTTTTGGCCACAGTTGGCAATCGCTCAGGACCTACCACCAACAAGGCAACCACGAAAATGATCAGTAGTTCAGCAAAACCAATATCAAACATGACGGTTTATTTTTGAATGGGGTCTTTTTTATTTTGATTGGCCTGTTCGACTTCATCGGCCGACTGATTTTTCAACTCTTGTGTTTCATCATCGGCAATGCCTTTTTTAAATCCTTTGATGGCACCGCCAAGGTCACTGCCGATGTTTTTGAGTTTTTTGGTGCCGAACAACAAAGCCACAATAATTAATATAACCAGTAATTCTTTCAATCCAAAACCGCCCATAAAAGCCTCTAAAAAATAAAAACGACATTATAACTCGAATCGAGTTAAGGAAATATTCAGTGAGTCAAGTTTGTGAAAAAAATGGGAATTAAATTTTGAAGTGCCTAAAACCAATCAACCCAATAAACAACATGGTAACCATCAAGCTTAATACAGCCCAATTACTCATCAATGGAACGGCTACGGGTAAATTGCCTGCAGGCCCATGACAGCCAACTGGTCCATCAATGGCCAAAGACTCAATACCTACCAATGTTTCCGCGACAAATTCAGCTTCACCGGTAGCACTGTTGATTTTAAATATTCTAGACGGAAAAGGGTTTAAAGGATCAGACAAGCGGAGGTTAATCACCAGCCACAAATTACCGTCTTCGTCGAAAGACATGCCAGAACCATTAAGCTCGATACCGCCACCCAAATCGCCCAATGGACCAACCATTTCAGCCTCGGCAGTTTCACCGTTCACTTTATACAAGTTAAAATCACCAGAAGCGACGGCATATAAATCATCACCCCAGGCTGCAATAGATGTGAAATTGTGACCGGTGTTACCGACCAATGTGGCTGAACCCGTCATTTCATTGACGTCGTATAAATCACCGGTGTGTTTAACCACCATTTTCAATTGATTTGAACAGTTAAAAGTCATGCCAAAATCGTAACTTTCCTGCGGAGAGCCAAATCCCATGTTTTGATCAGCGTTGGCCACAGGAAAGGCTTGGGCTTCATTGATTGAAATTTGCACCAGGGTTTTGGTGTTGTCATCGGCGCCAAACAAAGTACCATTGGCAGACATGGCCAGGCCTTCTAGCGCAATGTATGGATCAGAAATTTTGCCTTTGCTGCTGAATTCACCGGTTTCAAGGTCGATTTGTACCAGGTGATCAGGCATTTCGAAATTGTCATCCGCCACAGAATAGGCCATCACTGCTGCATGAGAATGCACAGAGAATGCCAAAAAGAGCGTTGTTAAAC
>JAUHXW010000298.1 GCA_030426705.1 Gammaproteobacteria bacterium | reverse complement strand
AGCGTTGAACACCGGCTTGTTGCCTTGCGCCATGTTGATAACTCCGTCTGGGGACTCCATGCTCAAAGTATACTTGGGGGAGACCCTCGTTCCTTGGAGTTATCCCCATGCCCTTCATCGATTTTGGTGAACTGAAGGAACGCGTCCGGATCGACGACGCGATCCCGAGACTTGACCTCGTTCTCAAACAACGCGACGGCCAGTGGCGTGGTCCCTGTCCGGTCTGTCAGACCGGCGGCGATCGCGCCCTTGTCATTACATCGGCCAAGCAAGCCTTCTATTGCTTCGGCGGAAAGACCGGCGGTGACGTCATCGCCCTGGTCGCCCATATCCGCGGTACCGACATGAAGGAAGCGGCCAATGCCTTGCGATGGTGTGTGGCTGAAATGGAACGTCGCTATAAATTAATGGCCGCCATGGGCGTCAGAAACCTGGCTGGTTTTAACAAAAAAATCCAAAAAGCCATGGATGCTGGCGAACCTGTGATGGATCCGTTTTGGGATGAAGCAACGGCACCTCCCGGTGCACAACAGGAAGCCCTGAAACCTTTGCCTTATATCGTGGTTATTATTGATGAGTTTGCCGATATGATGATGATTGTAGGTAAAAAAGTCGAGGAATTGATTGCCCGCTTGGCGCAGAAAGCCAGGGCAGCTGGTGTGCATTTGGTGTTAGCGACACAGAGACCTTCGGTAGACGTCATCACCGGCTTAATCAAAGCCAATATCCCCACCAGGATGGCTTTTCAGGTTTCTTCACGCATTGATTCCAGAACCATTTTGGATCAAGGCGGTGCTGAGATGTTGTTAGGGCATGGTGATATGCTGTATTTACCACCGGGGAAAGCACAACCCGATCGCGTGCATGGCGCTTTTGTTGATGATCATGAAGTGCACTCAGTGGTGAACTATTTGACCAGTCATTATGAGGCAGAATACCAGGAAGGTATATTGGACAATGTTCAAGTCACCGATGACGGTCAAATGTTAGGAGATACAGGCCTGCCAGAGAAAGCCGAAGGTGATTTGGACGAACTGTATGACAAAGCCGTTTTTGTGGTGACTGAGAGCCGCAAAGCCTCTATTTCATATGTTCAAAGGCGTTTACGTGTTGGCTATAACCGTGCAGCAACCATTGTTGAGCAGTTGGAAGAAAATGGAGTGGTTTCAGCACCTGCCCATAATGGTGCGCGAGAAGTCCTGGCACCGCCGCCACCCTCTGTGGATAACAACGAATTTTAAAGTGTTTATGAAATATATCCTTTCTGTCTTAATCTTGTTTCTGTCGCTAAGTGTTGATGGACAATCTGAACTGTTCCAAACAGGTCCCGCCATAAAAGACTATGGAAAAATTGCTCAAGTTGAAGGCATGCAAGCCTTACCGGAAAAAACCCAATTCAAAGTCAGTTTTGATGTGTACAAGATGGCAGAACCTGGTGAAGTCAACAGATCTTTGGACAGCGTGGCCAGATTCATCAATATGCATGTAGCCAATGGCGTCAAAGCTGAAAATATTCAATTAGCAGTGGTTGTTCACGGCGGCTCAGTTAAGGAAATGACTCAAAATGATTTTTATCAAAAGCAAACCAGCAAGGACAATGCCAACATCGAATTGATTAAACAGTTACAAAAACATGGCGTTGAATTCTATGTGTGTGGACAAAGTGCAACCTATTACAACGTGAAAAATACTGACTTATTAGCAGGAGTGAACATGTCTCTGTCAGCCATGACGGCTCATGCATTACTACAACAACAAGGCTACACTTTGAACCCGTTTTAAAATGACTGAAATCAACAAAAACGCTGAGTTAAAAAAGTTGTTCGATTCATCGGGCACAGTTTATCTGATAACAGACGATGCAGACTTGCCTTTGGAAGTTGTTGAGGTTAAAAACATCAAAAGTTCAATACCAGAACAAGTGGCTTTTTCTGTTTTATTGAGAGCAAAACCTGAACAATTATGGGAACAGGGTATATTTGAAATTCGGTTGAATAACCAAACAACAGCGGTGTTTATGGTCCCCATCAATCAGACCAAAGAAGGGGTGACCTATGAAATCATTTTTAACTGACTTGAGGGTACCATTCAAGGTATTGGTATACACCGCGATCCTCGCAGTTAATAAAACCATTGTTTAAATACCATTGATAAGCCGGGTTATTTTTTTCAACATGCAAGGTTACGGTTTTTTCGATTTTTTTGGCGTGTTGTAAAATCCAGCCAAGTATTTGTTGTCCAAGTTTTTGCTGTCGAAAAGGCGGTAATAGGGTGATGTCAATCAAACATACATGACTGTTCCGTTGTTGCAGATACAAGCGTCCTAAAACAGCTTTACTGGTTTCAAATAACAGAAATTCTGCGTCTCCATAGTGCTGTTGATAATGCTGGTGCTGGGCATTGAATTGATGATTTATGAATTGTTGTTTCTGTGTATCATTCCAACCTGTCATGATAAGTTCATCTTCACGGGTGCTGGCATATATTTTTTTCAGTAAAGGCAGATCTTGCTCAGTAAATGGCCTGAAAAATACGGGTTGGTTTTGATAAACCATACCCGATTCTGACAGACCAGCGAGCAAATCAGGCATGTGTTCGTTGATTAAAAACTGCTTGTAATTGTCCGCTTGCCAATGGTTTCATAAACAATTGGATTTGTTTGCCTTTGTTATTGATGAGGTGATAAATCTTTTCTTCGGTTTCTATACTGCCAGCCAAAACATCATAGGTCAGGATGAATTGTTTGCTGTCTTTGTTGATGGTGGCAAATTTTTTATCAGTTAATTGTAAAATTAAACCGTTTTGGCTTTTGAGTTGTTGCAGATAATCTACATTTTGTTCAGGTTCTTTCAGCACCTGAGACAAACAGGGCGCACTTGCTGATAAGCCTAAAATACTGAGCAAAGAATTCTTATTGAAATTTCTTCTGTTCATGATTAACTCCTCGAAGGATATAAACCAACAAGTGCAATG
Source organism: Gammaproteobacteria bacterium (assembly GCA_030426705.1). Lineage (GTDB taxonomy): Bacteria > Pseudomonadota > Gammaproteobacteria > Xanthomonadales > Marinicellaceae > Marinicella. Next base: position 849 of record JAUHXW010000298.1, on the reverse strand, counting down.
ATGTAGTTGATGGCTAAATAGGGTTGCATGTTATTGTGTGGCTGTGAACCGCCGTTTGATGAGACTGCATTATCATTTAAAGGCTCTCCCGGTGTGCTGTTATTATAAGCAAAGCCTCCGACCGAACGCGCCAAAGATCCCGAACTGCTCGGTGTGTGGGATGTGGCTGGACTGGTTGTGGCTGTAGGGGCATGCGTATGATTGGGTATTTGCTCTGTTGTTAAAGTGACAGTTCCTACGCCACTTCGTTGGCCCAGTCTTCTGTCTGTAAGCCCAGGGCCTCTTCCTGAGTGCATGGGCGCTCTGCCTCGTAAGTCTGGTAGGGCAGTGGTGGATTGTCCATCACCCCCATAAGTTGTTCCAATCAGTGAAAATAAAGCAGTATTTTGTGCAATGGGCAATAACTGGCCATTACAAAAGGCCCAACCTTGCGGTGCAAAATTGCCTGCGAAGATTCTGATTTCTGCGATAAATGGTTCTGACATATCAAACTCCTCTGCTTAATGTCTTGATGGGTAGATACCCACCAAAGCGATGATGAAATGAATGCACAAATAAGGCATCATGTTGGTGTGTGAACGTGACCCGCCGGTATTGTTAATCATGGTTGTTTCCAGGTTAGCATTGGCAGGTGTTGGTCTGAACATTCTCACAGTTGGTGATGAAGCCATGTACCGGTCAATGGGTTTGTCTTCGTCGCCAGGTGCTGAAGAGATATTCAACCCATGATGATGTGAGGGCATTTGGTTCACAGTCAGGGTTTCTTTCTCCGAACCTGCCTTGCTGCCCAAAACCCTGGGTGAAAGCCCTGGTCCATGACCTGCATGAACCGGAATGCGACCGCGCATA
>JAUHXW010000297.1 GCA_030426705.1 Gammaproteobacteria bacterium | reverse complement strand
CTGTTTGAGCTTTTCCCATTTAGATTGCAAATTCAAAAATTGATCCTTCAGTATCTGGGATTGATTGAAGCAGGCAGGGTAAGTGTTTATCTCTTTGCCCATGGTAAACAGTTGCTGAAATTCAGTGGATTTATCATATTCCGCAAACAGGCCAGGCCAGCGATCATGAAACCAGGCCATTGACTCTGTAGCCAATAACCATTCGAGCACATTCACTTGTGGCTTCAATTGTTGCTGACAAGCTTCATCAGTGGTTGTTTGCATGCTGAGGATATTGGTGATTTGGAAACTGGGCATTTCCAACGCACGTTGTAGGCTGGCGGGATTGTCCAGCCTGATTCGGTTGCCGGTGAAGGTGGACTCAGTTGCCACATTGGTGGCCCAATCCATAAAATCGTTGTAGCAGCTTTCAAACTGATTGATGGCAATGGGCACACGTGGATCAGGTGATTGGCTGACGCTCAAATTCAAACAGACCTCAAGGTTTTCCTGAACCGTTTTTCTGTTGGGATGGTTGAGGTAAGAATTGATGTCGTTGATATCAAAAGCCATCATCAAAAACTGTTGATTCAAATTGATGTTGAGGTGATCTGGGTTTTTGAATTTTTGTGGTAATTCCGCCAATAATAACTTGATGACAGGAAACAGTCGGGTATCAATTGACATGATTGTGTCTTGTTGCTCTTGCCAAATCAGTAGCACACGCTCAATCAATGTTTGCATTTGCTGTTGTTCATCAGCGGTTAACAACATCGGACTCAGTTCAAGCAACTGATAAATTTCTATCCAGTCATTGGCGAGAGCCAACCATTGTTCTGTGTTTAAATGCTGCTGTTGTCGCAGCAAAGCAATGGCCAAATCATCGTAATAGTCAATTTGTGTATCTGTCAGTTGTAATACTTCTATCAATGTCGAGGAGTCTTTTGCCAATTGATTCAATACAGCTGCGTAAGCTGGTATGGTTGCAGATGTGGCAGGACTGTCCGAAGTTATTTGCTCTGAATTGAGTTCGAGCCAATTAAATCCTTGTTGTGCCGGGCTCAACAGTATTTGTTGCCAGAAATAAGGCAGATTAACCCAAATTTGAAAAGCCTGATCGGGGGTTAAGCCTGTGGTCAATTCAGGCAGCTGTGGTTTGGGATGAAGATCAACAGTGCGCCAACGGTTCAAAGTCATGCCGTTTGAATAATGAATCAGAGTTTGCGCCATCAACGCATGGGTATTGATGCGGCTGAATTGTGGAAAAGGCGTGACTTGGGTTTCCAGGGCTTGTTGCCACTGTTGTTTGATTTGATCAGCAGAAGCAAAGGAATGTGAAAGCTGCCAAGCCATTTGAGTCAGATAAGCGGTCTTGGTGATGTCATGGTGGTTGCGTAATTGCAGGGTGATGTCAGAAGCGTTAGTCGTGTTTTCAGTAACGTCCTGAGCAAATGTGTATGGGCTATTGATCAGGCCAGTCATAAACAGGCCAGTCATCAGTATTAATGCTTTCATGCGGGTCATTGTAGCAAAAGGCTCATGTGTTGTTAATTTGAATGTGGTTGGAACGGTGCTTTGTAATACAGGAACAAACTGATTAACAGGGCGCCAAAAGAAAAAGCCATCAAGGTACGCCAAATACTGTCCATCGAGCTTAAAATCTCGATGTCGTTGACATATATGGTTTCGCAAGCACCGTTACCGGTATCAGTTCGGATGATGCTGGTGCCTCGTTCATAGCCTGAGGGTCCTATGTAATGTGACAACCAGCCTTTGATTTTGATCTGATCACCGATTTTGATGTCAGCAATGGTGTCTCTGATGTCGTCATTAGTAGCCAGCAAATGATTGTTGGATAACTGGTCATGATTAAAGGATTGCCAGGCGCGATCACTTCGGGTGCTGTAGTTGCAAGTGAATTGGCCATTAAAGAAATCAAACTCTTTTAAAATACTCACATCGGCACTTTCACCCCAAACCACACAATAATCAGCAATATTCAAGTGATCTTTGCTCAAAGCATGGATCATTTGTCCATATTCAGCATCATGAACGCGGTAAGAAACCACCAGGCCGTAAAGTTCATATTCATATTTAGGGATGACTGTGAAGTTTTCTTCATTATAAGTGGTGCTGAAATCTGGCAGCTCAACCTGACGCTGTAATGGCTCTTGCGAAAGTTGTGTCAGCACTTGTAAATCACTGGTAAAATCATTGCGCTTGGTGAATGAAACCACCAGTAACAGGAAGCTGATTACCACAGCATATGATGAATATTTATACATCAGGATATTATACTAAGGTATCTGAAACATTCCTATTTGACACAGGTGTTATACTGAATTAAATTGTCCGGCTCAAAGAATTGACTAACAACATGGCAGCAATGAAAACACTGAAAATCATCACCACTGGTGGCACCATCGATAAATTGTATTTTGACGATTTGAGTGATTACCAAATTGGTAAGCCCATCATTGGTGAATTATTGAACACCTATCATGTGGGTTTTGACTTTGAAGTGGTGCCACTGTTAAAAAAAGATTCCATTTATCTGACTGATGAAGACCGTGAGTTGATCAAACGGGTGATTGAAAAATCTGATGAAAAACATTTTTTGATTACCCACGGCACTGACACCATGGTAGAAACAGCAAAGTATTTACAAGACATCAAAGATAAAACCATTGTCTTGACCGGTGCTTTAACACCAGCGAGATTTAATTCCACCGATGCTATTTTTAACATCGGCTGTGCGGTGGCGGCGGTGCAAACCCAGCCCAAGGGTGTTTGGGTCATCATGAGTGGCTTGGTTTGGGATCCTGAACATGTCAGGAAAAATCGCAAAGCCAATCGCTTCGAGGAGGTGTGAACTGCTATGGCCAATATTCTCAGAGTACATCCCGAAAATCCGCAACCCAGATCCATCAAGGCTGCGATTGAGACAGTTAGGAATGGTGGCTTGATTATTTATCCAACCAGTTCAGGCTATGCCATTGGCTGGGGTTTGGATAATCTCAAAGCACCCAAAATCGTGGCACAAATCAAAGAAATTGATGCACAACACCATTACACCATGATGTGTGCTTCTATCTCGCAAATGACGGAATTTGTTTTGGTTGATAATGTGGCATTTCGTTTAATCAAACAGCACACACCCGGGCCATACACTTTTATTATGCCGGCAACACGCCGGGTGCCCAAAAAATTACAACACCAAAAGCGTAAAACCATCGGCATACGTATCGATGAACACCAGGTGGTACAAGCCTTGTTAGATGAATTGGGTGAGCCGTTGATGACCTCTACATTGGAATTTCCTGGCGTAGATATGTATGAGCTGGATGTGATTGACATTGAATTGCGCGTAGGTAATCGGGTCAACACGCTCATTGATTCCGGTTATTGTGCACAAGAGCCTTCAACCGTGGTTGATTTATCTGAGGGTGAGGTCAACATCATCCGACAAGGCCAGGGCGAGATTGATTTTGTCTGACGCCACTCACAAAACGCAGGTGCAACAAGCTGAGATGCCCTTTGCCGTGGTTGAGGGCAAGCCTTTCACTACCATGCCCACGGATTTGTACATCCCGCCTGATGCACTGGAAGTGATTCTGGAGGCTTTTGAAGGGCCGTTGGATTTGTTGTTGTATTTGATTCGTCGCCAAAATCTGGACATTCTGGACATCCCGATTTACGACATCACCAAGCAATATGTTGAATACATTGAATTGATGCACCAATTGAATTTTGAACTGGCAGCTGAATATCTGGTGATGGCAGCCATGTTGGCAGAAATCAAATCGCGCATGTTGCTACCCAAACCAGCCTCTGACGACGATG
>JAUHXW010000296.1 GCA_030426705.1 Gammaproteobacteria bacterium | reverse complement strand
GACTGACGTCAGACCTCCATGAGGGCTTATTGATTCTTGATCCGCGCTTGTACTGAGCACTGAGTACCCAGCACCGAATACCTTAAAAATACTTAAAACTGTGGCCATCCTCAATTTTGAGCAAAGTTTCGTAGATCAGTTTGATCAGATTTTCCACATCGGCATTGGCCAACAATGCCGGAATTTTACGAATCACCAAGCTTTCTTCACCGGCTACCGTTACTTCAAAGCCCAATTGCTCAAACCATTGTTGATGGGTTTCTACAGCATTCACTTCTCGACTGGAGACACTCAGTTGAATCGGCACCAATAACTTTTGATTCTTTAACGCATCATCAGCAAAACGTTGTTTCATGCGCTCATAGGTGATGCGTTCATGGGCGGCATGCATATCTACAATGATTAGGCCATGCTGGTTTTCGGCAATGATAAACACCCCATGAATTTGTGCTTTGGCATAACCCAAAGGCGGAATGTCCTCGTTGTTTTCGGGTAACTCGGTTGCTTGACTGAAGTCTGGCATCTGGGACATCTGATCACTGGCCGAAGCCGCTTGATTCAGATAATCTAAACTGGCTTCTCTGATACCTTGACTAGGGGTGTTTGAATAATTTTGGTAGCTTGAGACACCACCTTGTGACGAACCACCCAGATTCAAACGGTGTTGGATTTGTGAATAATCCGGTAAGGGCTCAGCAGTAGTCGCTGACATCTCACCCACTCTGGTTTGGGCCAATGATTGATGAATCGAGCCAAAAATAAAATCGTGCACCAGTTTGGAATCGCGAAACCTGACTTCGTGTTTGGTCGGATGCACATTGACATCCACCAATTCAGGATCTATATCCAGATACAACACAAATGCGGGAAAACGTCCATGAAACAACACGTCCTGATAGGCCTGCCTGATGGCATGCCCAACCAGTTTGTCCTTAATCATGCGGTTATTGATGTAGAAAAATTGGCGGTCCGGTTGTGCCCGGTTCCATGAGGGTTTGGCTACCCAGTCCGACATTTTTAAATGGCCACGTTGCTGCTCAATAAAAATGGCGTTCTCGATAAAGTCTTTACCACACAGTTGATTGATTCTTTGGTGCCTGAGAATTTCTGAATCACCACCCTGTGCGTTGCGAATCATTTTGCCATTGTGCGATAACCTGAAAGTCACATCAAAACGTGACAAAGACACCCGCTTGATTAACTCATCAATGCGCAAGTATTCAGTTTTATCCGTTTTCAGAAAACGCCTGCGGGCAGGTGTATTGAAAAACAAGTCAGAAACAATCACCGTAGTGCCAACCGGATGCGCTGCCGGCATGGGTCCTTCAATCTCGCCACCGTGGGCATTAACCTGATAGGCCATGTCGGCATCTTTGTGCCTGGAAATCAGTTCAAAACGACTGACCGATGCAATACTGGGCAAAGCTTCACCACGAAAACCCATGGACAACAAAGACTCCAGATCTTCCAAGGTATGAATTTTGCTGGTGGCATGGCGCTGTAAAGCCATGGCCAAATCATCTATGCTGATGCCTTGTCCATTGTCGGTAATTTTGATGCGCTTTTTGCCACCGGTTTGCACTTCTATATCGATGATGGTGGCACCAGCATCCAAAGCATTTTCCACCAATTCCTTGACCACAGAAGCAGGCCGCTCCACCACCTCACCAGCAGCAATTTGGTCAATCAGTTGATTGGGTAATTTTCTGATAAACATGACTGATATTTTAACATGATTGAAGGAATTTATTTTTTAGCAAACTGCAATAAATTTCTTGCAATTCTTAATACGAATCATTATTATTTGCATCAAAAACCACCCACAACTATTTTGAAAAAATCTAAATCCAATTGGAAAAAACAATTGCATACCTGGCATTGGATCAGTTCTGCTGTATCTTTAATTTGCATGATCCTGTTTGCCATTACCGGCATTACACTCAACCACGCGGAGCTATTTGAATCATCAGCAGAAGAGTTTACCTTTGAAACCACCCTTTCTACTGAACAGCTATCTATATTGTCACCGGCTGCAGCGCCTTCAGCTCACCTGCCCCAATCACTGATTCAATGGATTGATGATCATGTTCCCCATGAAATGAACCTGGCCAAGCGACCAATTGAACAGAGTGATTATGAAATTTACATACCTGATCCAATACCAGGTGGAGACCGTTGGATGTCAATTGATTTAGAGACGGGTGACCTGGTCTACTCACAAACACACCGAGGCTTTATTGCCTGGCTGAATGATTTGCATAAAGGCAGAAACACTTCACTGGTTTGGATTGGTTTTATCGACATTTTCTCAATCGCTACATTGGTGTTCTGTATTACTGGACTGGTTCTGCTACAAATTCATTCCAAACGCAGGCCATCCACATGGTACATCACTGGAGCCGGCATCGTCATCCCAGGTCTTTTGGCTTGGTTTTACACAGGATAACACATGAAAAAAACACATTTATTCACTTCATTTTTCTTAGCTTTTTTCACGGCTACCATTTCGGCTGAAGCGTTTCAGCTCACCATAGAAGTACCGAAAATTAATGCCACTGAATACCATGCCCCATACATAGCCACCTGGATTGAAAGCACCGACCGCAATACCGTTATACCTAGCAGCTTGTGGTATGACGACCAACAAAAATGGCTCAAAGACATCCGTCAATGGTGGCGCAGAACCGGCAGAACACAAAGCAAACCTTACGACGGCGTGACTGGCGCCACTAGACGCCCTGGCATGCATAAACTGGTTTTGAACAGCCAGGAAATTGCTCCAAAACTTAAACCTGGCACTTATTTGATGATGATTGAAGCCGCCAGAGAAGTGGGCGGTAGAGAAGTGCTTAGCATTGAGTTCCAATGGCCGTTAACTGCAGAATTTGAAAGTTTTGCTCAGGGAGAAAAAGAACTGGGCAAAGTCACATTAAACATCAAACCCTGATTCAACACTTTTGGAGTAAATAAATGAAAAACCAACACAAAATCCTTATCAGCCTGATTCTTTTGGCGACAGCCAATTTCAGTTCCGCCCACAAAAGATGGGTCTTACCCAGTTTATTCAACATGTCAGAACATCAATGGATTGCCGTTGATGCCACGGTTTCCAACAACATTTTTTATCCAGACCGTCCCTGGTCATTAGATGCTGTGCAGGTCATTGCTCCTGATGGATCGCAGGCTGAAGTTGCCAATCAAAATGAAGGCAAGCGGCGCAGTACATTTGATGTTAATCTCGAGCAAAAAGGTACCTTTAAAATCAGTCTTGGGGGTGAAAACTATTTTGCCAGATACCCCAAAACTGATCCCAAGCCTGGTGAACGGCCCTTTCATGCCATTCGTGCTGGCAGCTTTGCAGAACTTCAATCAAAAATTCCCGCAGACGCCAAAGATGTCAAATTAATGCTTTCAAACAGCCGACTGGAAAGCTATGTCACTGTAGGTGCTCCTGACAGTCATGTATTTAAAGCCACAGGAAAAGGCATTGAATTGGTCGGTGGTACGCACCCCAATGATTTATACCAAGGCGAAAAAGCCACTTTTAAGTTCCTTTTTGATGGAAAAACCATTGAAGGCGTCAAGGCATTGATGGTCAGAGAAGGTACTCGCTATAGGAACGAAGAACAGGCAGTCGAATTGACAACCAATGCAGCCGGTGAAGTTGTTTTCGATTTAAACCATACCGGACGCTTTTTACTTGAAATCGAACACAGGCTTGAATTATCAGAAGGCGCGGAAGTTTCTGAAAAAGCCATGGCCTACTTTGGCTCTTTTGAAGTCCTGCCACAGTAAACCCCTTAAAACCTGTGGGCGATTAAACATTGC
>JAUHXW010000008.1 GCA_030426705.1 Gammaproteobacteria bacterium | reverse complement strand
ATCTGTGGGTTTTACGGTAGCCGTTTCAACCAGGAATCCATTGGGTTTTTCCGGTATTTTCGCTGGCTCCTGTTTCATGCTCTTCATCAACTGCAACAACAAAAACACCACCACCAACACCATAACGATGGGAATAAGGCGTTTTAATAATGATGGTTTGTGATTGTTATGACTGATTTTTTCCATGAGTGATACCGCTGATTGAGGTTTTGCAGAAACGTTATTTTAACCGAAATAAAAAAAAAGGGGATATAGAGCAGTGCTATTGAATTTAAGCGCTCAGATCTGAGAATTTCTGATTATTTAATCCTGTCAGATGTTGATATTTGGTAAGATACACCTCATTTACAGTGTCAATCAAAAAAACTTCATATCCGTGTTAGATTCAACCAACCAATCCTGTACCCTGCCAGACATCGCATCTGAAGAAAAAGCCAAAATAGGTGGTCAGTTGCAATGGGTTGGTATGAGCGACATTGAAATGCCCTTGAATCTAAACGCTGATGTGGCTTTACCCACCAGTGTTGCGCGGGTACGTGCTGAAGTTTCATTGGATGATGAAGTCAGCAAAGGCATTCATATGTCACGTTTGTATTTGGCTTGTGATGACACCTTCAGTCATCAGGCAGTCGACTACGAAGTATTACGACAATTGACCCGGCAGTTTTTACAGACTCACGAAGACCTGAGCCAAAATGCCTTGATAGAAGTTGAAGGCGAGGCGCTGCTCCGGCGTGACGCCTTGGTCAGTAATTATTCAGGTTGGCGTTCTTACCCGATTAAACTTTCGGTGGTGCAATGTAAAAAAAACGGTTTGAGCAAATATTTGAGTTTTCAAGTGACTTATTCCAGCACTTGTCCATGCTCAGCGGCGCTAGCAAGAACACTGATTCAGGACAACTTCAAACAACAGTTCGATCAGGAACAAATCAGCAAACAAGAAATCATTGAATGGCTGGGTTCAGAACAAGGCATCAATGCCACCCCCCACAGCCAACGCAGCTCAGCAGTTATCAAAATTAAACTCAATGATGAGCAACTACAAGTACCTCTGAAGAAAATGATTGATCTGGTTGAAAATGCGCTACAAACTGCAGTGCAAGCAGCAGTAAAAAGGGCTGATGAACAAGCTTTTGCCTTACGCAATGGCCAAAATCTGATGTTTTGTGAAGATGCAGCCAGACGCATCAAACAAGTCCTGACTAAAAGCAAAGACGTCAAACAATTCCACCTGCGGGTGACCCATCATGAGTCACTGCACCCGCATGATGCAACGGCAGAAGCCTACAGCGAATAAGGTTTTTATACACAAGCTGTCACAGATTATTCACAAAACAAGAATTTATTGTTTTTTATTGACTTATGACCTGTGGAATTAGCTGTAACTGATTGATATTATTATTTATTTACAATATGGTTAAAAATTAACCGTTTTAAGGGCTATCCCCACATACTTCACGAAAGTCTGATTTATTTTGAGTTATTCACAAAGTTATCCACAGCTTATGTGGATAACTCAAAAGTACCCTGACCAGTTGCTAACAACTTATTGTGCAATCAAGCTGAACAAACAAATCAAGGAATGATATGATTTGCTGATGCAAAGCAACAGGCACCCTAAAGTGGTCCAAGTGGCACTGAAAATCCCATTCGCTGATCACCTGGATTACCAATTACCAGAGACCATTGACCCGCCGCCGCTTGGTGGCCGGGTTTTGGTGTCTCTGGGCCACACAAAGCAGGTGGTGGGTGTGGTGATTGGCTTTGCTGAAAACAGCCCACACAATTCTTTGAAACCCATAATTGACGTGCTTGATAAGGCGGCTTTTTTCAATGAAAAGAACCTGGCCTTATTCAAACAAGCCGCCAAATATTACCAAATCACCCTGGGAGAAATGATCTTCACCGCTTTACCCAGTTGGTACAAAAAAACCACCAACAAACCGGTTCCATTACAAAAATGGTGGCAAGCAAAAAAAACGCTTGAGCAAGCTCAAAAATTGTTAGTGGCAGCGCCCAAACAACTCGAAGTTTATCAATACCTGAATGCTCATGGCCCCATCACCAGCAAATCCCTGACTCATATAACCGCAAGCGCAGCACAGGTGTGTAAACAGTTGGCAGAAAAAGGTCTGGCTCAAGCCAATGAATTGTGTTTGGTTGACAATCAATCGGCCTCAGATCCAGGATTTACCCTGACTGATGATCAACAAGCTGCTTGGCTGAAGATTCAAAAAAATGACAACCTATTCAAAGTCATGTTACTTGATGGTGTGACCGGTTCCGGAAAAACTGAAGTCTATATCCGCTTTATCCAATCTTTACTGGAACAACAAAAGCAGGTTTTGGTGCTGGTACCAGAAATTGGATTGACCCCACAGTTATTCCATGAAATCAGCCAAAGAATCAATGGCCAAATGGCTGTCTTGCACTCAGGATTGAGTGAAGGTGCTCGTGCCAGAGTATGGCACCATGCCAAAACAGGCAAGTTGGATGTTGTCGTTGCCACCCGTTCGGGAATCTTTACACCTTTTTTAAACCTTGGTGCCATTTTGATTGATGAAGAACATGATTTAAGCTACAAACAGCAAGATGGCATTCGTTATTCTGCCAGGGATTTGGCCGTGCTGCGTGGCAAGGTTGAAAACATTCCGGTGGTGCTTGGTTCGGCTACACCCAGCTTGGAAACATTTAATCATGCCCAAAAAGGCAATTACCTTTGGTTGAAACTCCGCTCAAGAACCAATCAAAACCCTTTACCAACCATCGTTTTACAAAACACCAACACCAACAAACCAACCATGGGATTGTCAAACAAAAGCCTGAATGCCATCCGTTCACATTTGGCTGATGGCAACCAGGTGTTGGTGTTTTTAAACCGCCGTGGCTGGTCACCAAAAATGATCTGTCACGAATGTGGTTGGGTGGCTGAGTGTGATGACTGCGATGTCTACCTGACTTATCACAAACATTTAAATTTACTGAAATGCCATCATTGCGACCGGCGGTATTTACTGCCGGAATTTTGTCCAGCTTGTGGTTCACAACATGTTGAAACCATGGGGGTTGGTACTGAAAAAATTGCTGAAGGACTTAAGGAAAATTTATCTGGTATTGACATTGTTCGATTTGATCGAGATTCGGTCAAAACACCCAAGCAGTGGCAACAAAATCTGGAAACAGTTCGGTCAGGTAATCCTTGTGTCATAGTTGGCACACAAATGCTCTCCAAAGGACATGATTTTCCTTTGTTGTCTTTGGTGGTCGTGGTCAATGTGGACAACAGCTTTTTTTCTTCAGACTTCAGATCGACTGAATATTTGGCACAGCTTTTGACTCAGGTTTCTGGTCGGGCCGGTCGGGCTGAGACCAAAGGTGAAGTCATCATTCAAACCCAGTTCCCTGATCATCCTTTTTTTGATGCCTTGTTTACGCAGGGGTATGAAGCTTTTGCCGATCAGCAATTGGTGGAACGCACTGAATTGCAGTTTCCTCCCACAACTTACCTCGCAATTATTCGTGCCCAACACCGCGATGCCAATGTGGTTGAATCTTTCCTGACCGAGATGACAACGTGCTGTAACCAAAACCAGCATGTAAATGTACTTGGCCCGATTCCTGCCTTGATTGCCAAAAAACAAAAAATGCATCGCATGCAAATCATCCTCAATGGTAATCAGCGCCGGGCTTTACATGCCTTGATACATCAGCTGAAAAAACAGTTTAATGCCGACAAAGTGCAATGGTTTGTGGATATTGACCCTGTAACTTTTGAGTAGCCCGAATATTTCATCAGTCCGGCATCATTGAAATAATATTTCATTTAAAAACAATCACATATGATGATATTGTACAATTTGCAAAAAGTATACTTTGTGCCTAAATGGTTCTTCAGAAAAAATGACTTTGAATCTTGGCCAAAATCACTCAAAGTGTAGCTATTGCTACGCTTTTTGCGATGTTTGATCAACCTTCTTCGTCATTTTTCCCGAAAATTCCATTTACTGACGAAATATTCGAGCTTGCCAAAAAAAAGGCCCCTCAAAGGAGCCTTTATAAGTTTGTGTTAAACTTATTTTATTTGCCAGCTTCAGGTTGTTTAACCTCAATCAACTCGACATCAAAAACCAACGTGCTGTTGGGACCAATCGGGCTGCCAGGTCTGGCATCTGAGCCATAAGCCAACTCAGGTGGAATATAGAAACGGTATTTTGAACCCTGATTCATCAGTTGCAAACCCTCAGTCCAACCTTTGATGACCTGGTTCAGGCCAAAAGTAGCAGGTTGGCCACGGTCAACAGAGCTGTCGAATTTGGTGCCGTCAATCAAAGTGCCGGTGTAATGTACAACCACAGTGGTTGTCGCAGAAGCAGGTTTAGGGCCTTCGCCTTGTTCAACCACTTCATACAACAAACCTGAATCCGTGCTCATCACGCCTTTTTCCGCCGCTTTTGCTTTCAAAAAAGCAGCGCCTTTTTCCGCATTAACCACTTTTTGTTCTTCCATTTCTGCCATCATTTTTTCACGTTTGGCTTTTTGAACTTCTTGTTGTTTTTGCTGGATGATGCCACGAATTTTAGTCAATTGTTCGGCAGTTAAGCGCAAATCACGACCAGCCAAACCATCTTCCAAACCAGTGATGAAAGATTCTTTGTCAAAGTCCAGCTCGGAATCTTTCAGGTATTTACCCACATCAGTTCCAATTTTATAGTTGATTTGACCATTTTCAGAATCCAGGTCAGCCAAAGCGGCGCCACTTAACAAAGCACCTGATAAACCAAATGCCATGGTTAATTTTTTCATTCAATTTCTCCAATTTTTTATGCCAGATTAACCGCCACGGTCAATCAAAGCACGACATTATAACAAAAGAGTCCTTTGCTTGATTCGTGAAACAAACAAAAAACTCAAAAATTTGAAACCAATAACCACCAACTTAACTCTAAGCCGATACAAAAACCGTTGCACAGGTCTCAGTTTATATACCTCAGGCTTGTATTGATGACGATTGACATATATCATTTATTTATCGCATCAGGCAATATGAGTAACATAAAGTTCAATAAACCCGAAAAATTGTATTTTGGTGAACCCACAGAAAAAAGAACTATAAAGAGATGACATTATGAACAACATCAAAATTATTATATTGACCCTTGTTTTATTCAGTCCATTGGCCAGTGCCAAAATGGATTTGGAACGGGTCAAGCCGAATGACAAGCACCAAGAAGAAAGCAAATTGGTGGTAAAACTGGTTGATAAACTACATTACAAAGCATCAGAACTTGACGATGATTTTTCTCAGAAAATACTGGACAAGTACATCAATACACTCGATCCCAATAAAATGTATTTTCTGGGTGAAGACATTGTTAACTTTAATCGTTGGAAACATGAGTTGGATGATGATTTGAAAGCTGGTGATTTGAAACCTGCCTTTCAAATTTTCAATGTCTTTAAACAACGCGTGCTGAATCAAAAAGAATTTGCCAAATCTTTGCTGAAAAAAGAATTGACCTTCGAGGCTGATGAAAAATACCTGTGGGATCGTGAAAAAGCACCCTGGGCCATTGATCAAAATGAGCTTAATGATGTTTGGACCAAAAAAGTTAAAAATGACTACTTGTCCTTACAACTGTTGGACAAAGAACCAGAGAAAATCAAGGAAACACTTAATAAAAGATATTCTGTGATGGCCAAACGAATTGAGGACCTGAAAAGTGACAGTGTGTTTCAGTACTTCATGAACGCTTACTTGACTTTGGTAGAACCTCATACCGGATATATGGAACCGGTTTCTTCCGAAAATTTTGAAATCAACATGAAATTATCACTGGAAGGTATTGGTGCAGTCTTGGGCAATGATGGCGAATACACTTCCATACAAACCATTGTCAAGGGTGGACCAGCTGATCTCGAAGGCAGTTTAAAAAGCGGTGATAAGGTTCTTGCTGTAGGCCAGGATGAAGAAGGCAGTTTTGAGGACGTCATTGGCTGGAGTATTGAAGATGTGGTGCAATTAATCAGAGGAGAAAAAGGCTCTACAGTGCGATTGCGAATCATTGGTGAAGATGATGGTCCTGAAACCATGCCTAAAACAGTCAATATAGTCCGTGACAAAGTTAAACTGGAGCAACAAGCTGCGCAACACCAAATTTTCGAAGTCAAAAATGGCAAGCACAGTCGTAAAATTGGCGTGATTGACTTGCCCACTTTTTACCTTGATTTTGCGGGACTTCAATCTGGCGACCCAGATTACCGAAGTACCACCAAGGACGTGAAAAAAATCCTCAACAAATTCAAAGAAGAAGGTGTGCAAGGTGTGATTGTTGATCTCAGAAACAATGGTGGTGGCTCTTTATATGAAGCTGTGCAATTGTCTGGATTGTTTATCGACAAAGGACCGATTGTGCAAACCAAACTCTCGTATGGCAAAGTGGATGTTAAAAAAGATGTGGATCCCAGACTGTCATGGAATGGCCCTATGGTGGTCATGGTTAACAAATTGTCCGCTTCTGCTTCTGAAATCTTCGCAGCCGCCATGCAAGATTATGGCCGTGCCGTGATTGTGGGTAACCAAACCTATGGTAAAGGCACTGTACAAAATGTCATGCCATTGAATGATTATTACAATGACCCTGAAGTTAAAATGGGTCAACTGAAAATGACCATGGGTCAGTTTTTCCGCATCAATGGTGGCAGCACCCAAAATCGTGGAGTGATACCTGACATCACTTTTCCACAGTCTCCAGGTCTGGAAGATTATGGTGAAGCGGCTTATGAAAATGCCCTACCATGGAACAGCATCGCCAGCAGTGATTACACTTTATTCGACGACTTGTCCGATGAAATTTCACTGTTGCGTAAAAAATACAAAGCCCGCTCCGAAGTTAATTTTGAATTTGACTTTTTGAAAAACGAAATTGCTCTTTACGAACAGGAAAAAGACGACCACACGGTTTCTTTATCCGCTGATGTTCGCGAGCAAAAAATTCAAGAACGCAAACAGCGAAAAGAAGCGCGCAAGAAAAAACGGGCTGAAATGCTGGCAAAAATTGAGCCACATCCTTTGTTAGGTGATGTTCAATTGGTTTATGACTCAAAAGAAGGCTTAAAATCAGATGACACTTTAGAAGCTGAACAAAAAGCCAAAGAAGAAGACGAAGACTATGAAGAATTTGTTGACTTCAGGCTACATGAAACCGCTCGTATCCTGTCAGATTTTATTGATTTGAAAATGGAAAACCTGATTGCTAAAGCGGCCAAAACCAAATAGTCGCAATATAACCTCAAACAAACGAGCCCAACATCAAGTTGGGCTTTTTTTTGCGCTGAAATCACCAACACTTACTTGTTATCACCGTTCATTTATTTCTATATCTAACCAGTTCCCTGATGTGCGTTGATATCAGCAAATAACTCATCAAAACGAACAAAATACCTCCAAAATTGTGAAACCTATAACAAAACGGCTAAAAATTAGGTTTTTTTCTATTTTAATGTAATTTAAATTGCATTTATATAAATTAAAGGCTATTATATCAGCGTTATTTGTAATTTTTATTTCATTTAGACAAATAATTTAACAATTTCGCTGCCTTGCAGCAGAGAGGTAAACATGAAACAACTTAAATATAAAACAGTCTTGATGGTGTTATTGACTTTATGCATAAGCAGTGTCGTAAGTGCCAACAATCTGATCATTACCAAAAGCTTTACTGGCGGCTGGTATGATCCTGCAAAAAATGGTCAAGGCTTCCTGCTTGAAATCATTAAATCAAACAATCAAAAACAAGCGCTGACTACCTGGTTTACATTTGATAATGATGGCAACCAATTCTGGTTGATTGGCGTGGGTGAAATCAGCGACCAATCCATTGAATTTCAGATGTTGGTTCCTCAAGGTGGTCGATTTGGTGACCTACACAATGCCGCCAATGTCAGCACCCAGCAGTGGGGGAAATTGACCTTTACTTTTACGGACTGTAACAATGGAACCGCCCATTGGCAGCCAACTGTGTCTGGCTTTTCCAGTGGCAGCATGCCCATCACACGTAATACGGTCATTAACAACTTGTACTGTACCGGAGGTTTATTTGACGAGCTTGGTGACAGTGTTTCTAACGATGAAATCATCACGGCATTGGTACCTGTAGGCAACTCAATCACCGCACAAGGTAAAGCCAAATACCAACAACGCGCCGACCGCATTGATTTTTCAGTAGAAATAGAACATGTACCTGTTGGTGACTATGAATTGTTTGTGGCAGGTGAATATCAAGCCGATATACAAGTGGTTACTTTAGCCAATGGCTTCAATGAAGGTGAAGTGGAGTTTCGCGACCCTGTTGAGCCTGGTAAATTATTGCTGGATTTTAACCCCGTTGGTGCATTGATAGAAATCAAGCAAGCCAATCAATTGATTTTAACTTCACAAGGTGGCGGTCAAAGCGGCACCCCAGGAAGCAGTCATCAGGCCCCACCTTTTGGTAACAGTGAAACAGAACTGTATATGAGCAACACCGGTGTTTATCCTCTGGGCCAAACCAAGGTCAAACTGGAACAACGAACAGATCGTGTAGATTTTGAAGTAGAAATAGAAGATGTTCCTGTGGGTTTTTATGACTTAAATGTAGGTGGTGAGACTCAAGGTATCATTGAAGTAACCCAAACCCCAGCTGGTGTTGAAGGTGAAATAGAGTTCCGTAACCCTGTCGAAGCGGGTAAAGAGCTACTCGACTTCAATCCTTTGGGCGAGCTAATTACCATTACTCAAGGCTCAGATACATTATTTACTTTAGACTTCCCCAGTGAGCCATCAAATGTAGGGAACGACGGCTCGGATGATGACGACGATTGTAACGATGACAACCCATCAAATGACTGTGACGATGATTCGGATGATGATAACGGCGGTCAAGGTTCGGACGACGAATGTGATGACAATTCCAATGATGATGATTGTGATGACAACGGTAACGGTGGTACCACACCTCCACAGTTAGTTGATATCGATGTTGATTTTAACAACACAGGAGCAGACTCAGATGCTTCAGGTTCTGTTCGCTACGAAACCCGCTCTGACCGTCGAGACTTTAAAGTAGAAGTTGAAGATTTGAATGCTGGCACTTATCAATTGTTTGTCGGTGGCCAATCAATCACCAGCTTCAATGTCTCAGGTGCAGAAAACGAACTGGAGTTCCGTGACCCTGTTGAGCCAGGCAAAATGCCTTTGACGTTTGACCCTTTAAATAAATTGGTTGAAATCAAACAAGACAGTACTGTCTACCTATTTGCAACCGTACAATAAAACAAAGCTGTTCCGATCTGAATATTTCAGGTCGGAACATTCATCTGGATCCAACCATGAACTCACTTCACATCAAGCATCAAAACCACAACAAGCAATTAGGCCACGAGCAAACTGTCATCATCAGCAAAGATCTGTGGATGGGAGAAAGTGATGGTGAGCATCTGTTCAAGTTATGTGGTACGGACGAAGTGGTTTGGATACCCGATGAGATGATTCAAACAAGCTACGCTCATACCAATGCCTTTGCAATTAATTTTGCTGATGATACGGTTTTTAGCTGTGCAAAAATAATGATTTCTAACTACATCAGGCTGTGTTTAATCAAACAACACCAAGTCAGCGGCAAACTAATCCTGCCTTTTCTGCTTGAGTCTGAAAAACACTTGAAACCATAATTCCCAGAAACTAGTCCCGTGTCAGATTCAAGGCACGGTCTTTGCCAGCAACCACATTATCTTCGATGCGAATGCCGCCATAAGGAATCAGTTCTTCAACCCGCTCCCAGTTAACATCAGGATGTCCGGCAATTTCCTTAAGCAGCATGGGAATAAAGTACAAGCCTGGCTCTATGGTCACCACTGCATTTTCTCGCAGCGTATCAGTTAATCGCAAAAACGGGTATTGTTCAGGCGGGTTTTTTACTGTACCTTGTCGGTCAATGACATGGCCAGAAACATCATGGACTTGCAGGCCCAGATAATGCCCCAAACCGTGTGGGAAGAAGGTTTGGCTTAAACCATTTTCAACCGCAGTTTCAGCCGAACAGTTCAACACACCGTATTCAGCCAGCACTTCTGAAATGTTCAAATGTGCCTGTAGATGTAACTCAACATAATCCTGTCCTGCCACCACTTGTTCACACAATTGTTGCTGTTTATCATCCAGCATCGCAATCATATCGGCAAAACCACCAGGTTTGAATGCGTAAGTGCGGGTGATGTCCGCTGCATAGCCTTTGTAGTTGGCACCGGCATCTATCAAAAATGATTTTAATTGATCTTTGTCGATTCGCTCACGATTCTGATATTGATAATGCAAAACAGCAGGGTTTTCATTCAAAGCGACAATGTTGCCATAAGGCATTTGGTACTCATTGTGCTGACAAGCCATCAAATAAGCCATGTGAATTTCATATTCAGAACAGCCTGCATAAAAGGCTTCTCTGGCTGCTTTATGTCCCAGCATCGCAGATTCATTGGCTTGTTTGATGCAATGAATTTCATATTCAGTTTTTTGAATGCGGCTGAAATGCAGGTAATTTATTAAGTCTTGTGGATTGGTGTGTTGCTCGGCCAAAGGTTGCAATTCTTTAGAACCAATCCAGGCATGATTTTCAAAACTCGCAAAATCAGGCAATTCACTGTAATGACCAATCACCACCACATCGAAATAAGCCGCCCAGGCATCCTGACTGTTATCAATGATTTTGTGCCAAAAATCAGCAGGCTGATGTAAATAGACTTTGGGTTTTTGTCCAGGCACAAAATGCAACACACTGCTGGTCACATGGGCAACGGGAATCCACCATTTAAAATGTGGGTTGATGCTGTGCGGTGGTGCCATGTCATCGAGAAAATTATTCTCTGGATGGCCAGAATAAATCCACATTCCGTCATATCCGCTGGCATCAAGGGCAGCGGTGGTTTCGCTGATTAAATAATCAATGTGCTCTTTAAATTTTCCCATGGTCATGTCTCTTTAAGTCATTCAAAGGCCAAAACAGGCTTTGGTGTTAGTGGTGGTGGTTGCCACCAATTGTTGGTAATCCATATTGCGGTGCTCAGCAATAAAACGGGCAATGTGTGGTAAATATTTGGGTTCATTGCGTCGGGTTTTCGGTTTCGGATCCAGGTTTCTTGGTAACAAATAGGGTGAATCGGTTTCAATCAACAAACGATTATCAGGAATGTTACCCACTAATTCCAACAAATGCTGTCCCCGGCGCTCGTCACAAATCCAACCGGTGATGCCAATATAACAGTCCAAATCCAGGTAATCAAACAATGCCCTTTCATTGTCGGTAAAACAATGCACCACCACTTGGCTCAATTGGTCGCGATGCTCTTTTAATATCGGTCCAAAATCCTGATGCGCATCACGTTGGTGTAAAAACATCGGCATGTTGTTTTCAATCGCCATTTGTATGTGCTGCTCAAAGGAAAACACTTGCGCAGGTCGGGGTGAAAAATCACGAAAATAGTCCAATCCTGTTTCGCCCACCGCGACCACTTTTTCATCATTAAGTAATTGCTGTAATTCGCTTTGGCTTTCGCCATTAAAATCGGCGGCATGGTGTGGATGAATACCAGCAGTGGCAAAACAACAATCGGCGTATTGATGTGCCAACGTCACGGCTTTCTTTGAACAATTGACATCCGAACCAGTGATGATAAAAGTTTCGACCCCGGCATCACGCGCATCCTGAATCACTTGTTCACGATCGGCATCAAAACTGTCGTGGGTTAAATTGGCACCTATATCAATCACAATTGAATCCTCTTGGGTCTTTTTTTATTTTCTCCAAAAATAAAAGCGACCACGGCGAGGATGAATTGATTTATCGCACTTAGCCTCTGATTCGCAAAGCGAACCAACCGGCTAAGTGTTTGTGGCGATTTAATGGTTATCATATATTCTTTCATAAATATGGCCGCTATTCATTCATGTTAGGTTTAATATTTGTTCATTTCAAATTCATTCAGGATGCGTAATATAACAAGCATTACTCACAACGAGGAGCTTTTTATGAAAAAAACACTCACCCTACTCACATTCATGTTTGTCAGTTGGCAAAGTATGGCATTCACGCCAGAATCCGGACTGTATTGGAACAGCAGTGAACCTGGCTCAGGATATAACTTTGAAATCCAGGATAATTTCTTCTTTGGTGTGTTTTATGTGTACGATGAATTCGGCAACCCTTATTGGTACACTACATCAGGCTTTATGGACGGCAACTCCTATTTTGAAGGCCCCATATACATCAGTGAAGACGGCCCATGTCTGGCTTGTCGATGGCAACAAAACAGTACCTATGAAACCAATCTCGGCACAGTAAAGATTGATTTTTTGACCGAAACCCATGCCAACATGACCTTGCTTGGCGAAACCATTGCCTTGGAACGCTTTAATTTCTTCCTGGGCGATGAGTTACAAAAAATGCGTGGCGAGTGGCAAGTGGTTTATGACGTTTCAGACTACAGCAACAATTATCCTTTTTACGGTGATGTGCTGATTTTTGAGCAAACCGAAACCTTCAACGGCGATTACCTGGCAACCGGTTGTCGTTCGGAAAGTACGGCATACAACAGGTGTACCAACTATGCATTGAACAACAATGACCTGGCGGCCAGTTTTGATTTTCACAACAATGAATTGATTGCCGTAGTTCGCGATGATGCCGATTATTATTTGGCTTATTACCTAAAAACCGGTACCAATCAGTTTGACGGAGAGGCTTTTTCATACCGCGTAGGCAGCAGTCCAAACCTAAACCTGGAAGGCTTTCGCGTCAGGGGTTTCCGCTCAGCCAGCAAACACTTTGTTGATACCGGCACCGGTCCTTCCAAGTCAAACTCTGAACCAACAGCCAAACTTGGCCTGGCAAGTATGATTGATAATGATAGAGTTAAAAATGCCCCTACAAGCACCCTGGATAAAAGTACCCAAGATCGCATTCTGGCCACCATTCAAAGGTTAGAAAAACAGTTAAAATAATACATTGCATTTCATCCAAAAGCCGGTTTCGAAAGATTCCGGCTTTTTCTTTTCCAACAAATTGACATTAGTCAATTAAAGCTCAACAAGAAACCAGTAGACTTTGGTATTAAACTGACTGACCATGGGTTAGTTAAATTTATCAACTTTTTAAAGGAAAATTAGATGGTTGCTTTAATAGAAAGAAATGTTCTTGACGATTTAAAGGCACAGCTATTGAGCGAACAAAAACGTTTACAGGATTTATTATCAAAAACACACTTGCATCTACACAGGTCCGAACCTGTTCCAGCCGATTTTGCAGAACAGGCCATAGAAACCGAAAATGATCAGGTTGTAGAAGCGCTGGATCAGGAAGCTCAAATTGAACTGTCACAAATCAACAAGGCTTTGTTACGTATTGAAAAAGACACTTATGGTGCCTGTGTGGTGTGTGGTGATCGCATCAACCTCAAACGGTTGCAAGCCATACCCCATACCCCTTTTTGTTTCACTTGTGCCAGCGAAAAATAAGCAATAAACCGCCGTTTGACATTACAGGTGGTGGTTTTTATTCATCCATATAATCGATGCCTTCATCCAATCGCCAATCCTTAAGCACGGGTCGGTCAATGTCTTTGGTGTTGTAAGCCAAAAATACCCCGACTAAAAATCCAAACATGTGCGACTCCCACGAAATGCCTGCTTTACCAGGAAAAATGCCCCAAATCATATAACCATACATAAACGCAATGGCGATTGAAATGCCCACGGACTGGATGTCCTTTTTCAAAAAGCCGCTGACAAACAAATAAGACAACACCGCATAAAACAAACCACTGGAACCAATGTGGTTGACATGTCGTCCAAAAATCCACACCAAAGCAGCCGTTAATACTGCACCCCAAATCATGACTCGCGTGGCCACTTTAGGATAATTACCAAACAAAGCCACAGTCGCCAAAAACAACGGCAATGAATTGTCAATCAAATGTGGCCAACCCGAATGAATAAACGGCATGGTCACCAATCCAATCAAGCCCTCTACAGTCCTCGGTTTGGTGCCAAATTGGGTCAAAGGAAAAATTTGCGCCAGAAAGAAACACAACCAAACCACCGCCAAAAACATCAACCCAATCCGAAACGCCCGCGGCCACTGTTTGCGCCTTTGCCTGGCATAATCTGGATCAAGGTGTGGGATTTTCATGCGTGATTTTGAAAGCTAAAACACAATCATGGGGGTATTTCTTGAAATATAAACTAAAAAAATTATAGCTTCTTTGAACCGCCTGCGGCTCGCCGGCACACTTCACACACAAAAATACAACGTTCGGGCTTAATGCCGGCGAGCTGCCGGCGGTCCAGGTAAATCAATACAAATCGATTTTAGCCAAATATTTATCCACAAAAGTTTCTAAATCTTTACCAGTGGTTTTTGTTTTATCTGAACACAATCCGGATAAATTAGTACCATCAGGCTCATCATCCTTAAGATACCAGGTCAGGTGTTCAGGAAAGCCACTTTGCTGCCTGATTTCATCAAAGTAAAAAATCAATTCAGGACCTGAAAGCTAGCATTCTATGCCAATCCTGAATGCTTATGAAGTTTTGTTTCGTCCTTTTCTAACATGCTGAGGTACTCAAGATTGGTTTTCCCTGACACCATCATAAAGACACTGGATACCGGCCTTCGCCCACTACTGTCCGGTTAAAATAATAAATGTTGATTTAACCATCTGACATTAAAATAAATTCAGACTCAACTGAGGAAATTAACTTAAAAAAACCGTCACTCCTGCGAAGGCAGGAGTCTTCTCAAAAAAAGATCACATACTTAATTTTTAGAAGATTCCAGCCTTCGCTGGAATGACGAAAACGTAGAATTTAAAGTTTCTCCGGACAGTAGTGGGCCTTCGCCGGTATGACGATAGGAGGGATTCATTAAACCGGACACTAATGCGCCAGCACGGGAATAACTGTTGTTCTTTTTTTAGTCCTTTTGCAACGCAACTTAATAAAACTTACCCTCACCTTCAGGGCGGGTTTTGAAACGTTTGTGCACCCAGAGGTATTGGTCGGGGGCGGCTTTGACCATTTGTTCGATGCCCTGGTTAATGCGGTCGGTGTCTTGTTGTGCGTCTTTGCTGGGGAAGTTTTCCAAGGGTTTGGAGAGGCTGAGTTGGTAGTAGGGTGGTTGATCAAGGCGTTTAACGGCATAGAAAATCACTTGGCAACCGCTGATTTTAGCCAGTTGATGGGTGGCGGTGATGGTGGAGGCAGGGATGTCGAAAAAGTTTGAGAAGATGGATTGTCCTCGACGGTAATCCTGATCGGGCGCGTACCAAACAATGCCGCCTTGTTTTAAATACCTGATGATGCCTTTGAGTTCATCGCGTGAAAACATTTTTTTGGCGTAACGTAAACGTGATTTTTTGACGATGTATTCCTGTACGGCATTTTTATGGGGACGATAAACACCGGCGATGGGGAATTGTTCACAAATGGCACGGCCACCAACGTCCAAAGCGGTGAAATGTCCCGATACCAGCAGCACGCCTTGACCGTTGTCCAAACATTGTTGCAAATGCTGTTTGCCCTCAATCATTAAGTCTTTAAATATTTTGGGTGATGGGTTGAGAAAGGTGCGCAAAGTCTGGCTGACCATCATGCCGGTTTCACGGTAGTTTTGTTTAAGCAGTTGTTCAATGGCAGCATTGTCCAAATCGGGAAAACAGGCGCGCAGGTTTTTTTCAACCACTTTTCGCCTTGATTTCAACCCAATTCTGAACAACCAGCCAATTCCACGACCCAGCGATAACAACAGCCGGTAGGGTAAATGTGCCAGTAACCAGCACAGGCTGTAAATAATCCAGGCGGGCAGATTTGACCAGAATGCTGGCTTGGATGGTTTAAATGATTTCATTTTCAATCAATAATTTCGAGCTTCGCTCGAACCCGCTACGCTATGGATCCCCGGGTCAAGCCCGAGGATGACGGAAGTTGTTTGGTTTTATGATGGAAACCAATCATTTATTCAACAACAAACTCTGCTTCATGCGATGCTTCACCTTGTTTTATCACCAGTTTGTATTTGCCTGGCTCGATATAAGGTGGATGGCCTAAGCGTTTGGATTCAGCATAAGGAATTTTGGCGTTATTCAAAGGTGCTTCCGCTTTTTCAGATGCTGCTTCTTCATCTGCCGCTTCACAGCCACAATCCGCTTCATCGGCTTTTTCTGCTGCTTTTTCATTCGTCGCCAATTCGGCAGCGATGGCTTTGGCTTCATCGACTTTGTAATCCCACAGCCACTGATTGATGCCTTCAGTTAATGCCAAAGATTGGCTCAAATACACCGAGCCGTCTTTGTTCTGGATTTCAAGTTCAGCATCACCACCTTGTTTAGCCCAAACATAAACCGGCATTTCATCTGGCAAATCGTCGGTGTATGACCAGGGGAAGGGGCGGCTATCCCAGCTGCCTTTTTCCTTGATTTTTTCAATGGACATGACGTGCAAATCAGCATCCCTGATGTCATCGGAGAGGTTTTGTAACGGCGCCACATCAGCCACAAACACACTTCTGCCATGCGTACCCAGCACCAGTTCATTGTCGCGTGGATGTACAATCAAATCATGTACTGGCACAGTCGGCAATTGGTCGCCCAGCATGTGCCAATTTTTACCTTGATTGGTGGAAACATAGATGCCTTTATCGGTGCCCACATAAACAATGTTTTCGTTATTGGGATCTTCTTTGACCACATTGATGGTTTCATTAGGCAATCCTTTGGACATTTTCTTCCAATTTTTACCCAGGTTTTCAGTTTTGTACAGGTAAGGCTGGATGTCATCATTGCGGTAATTGTTCAAAGCCAACCAAGCTCGTTTTTCCTTATGCGGCGAGGCCAAAACGCGACTCACCCATTTGCCTTTGGGTAACTGCCTGCTGACTTTTTTCCATTTGTTACCGCCATCATCAGTCACCCAAACCAGACCATCATCAGTACCGACCCACAACAGACCAAATTTCAACGGTGATTCTGACAGGCTGGTGGCCGTGGCAAAAGGCACATCACCACGGTTTTCCGATTCGGTCAAATCGCCACTGATTTCAGTCCAATCATCACCTTTGTTCATGCTGCGATACACTTTGTGCCCAGCAAAATAGAGGATGTCTTTGTTGTGTGTGGACATCATTACCGGGGTGTTCCAGTTCTTGCGCAACGGGTCTTCACCTACATAAGTTGGGGGCGTTATTTTTTTCGGTGCGGCTGAACTTAAGCGAAATGAATTACCAAATTGGAAACCCACATAAGTCAACTTGTCATCGTCATCGACATTAACATGCATACCATCACCGCCAAACAATCGTTGCCAATCACTGCCACGGTATTGGTTGTTTATGAACTGGTTTTGGCTGGAGCCTTTCAGGGTGCCATTGTCCTGCAAGCCACCGTAAATGTTGTAAGGTTTTTCCATGTCCACCGCAATGGTATAAAACTGGCCAACCGGCTGTTTATCAACTTTTTTCCAGCTTTGACCACCATCAAAAGATTCGTCCACACCACCGTCGTTACCAATCAGGATGTGGTTGCTGTGATCTGGATTGATCCAAATGGCCTGAATGTCCGCATGAACAGTGGAATCCCAGGCGCCTGCCCAGGTTTTACCACCATCGGTTGATTTGATGAAGGGTACACCAGTGGCGTAAACAGTATCGACATCATTGGGGTCAACTTTGACTTGTCCAAAGTAATAACCATAAGAAAACACCACTTGCTGCAAGTCCTGTTCATGGGTGCGATAAAAACTGTCACCGGCATCATCTGAACGGTAGATTTCCAGTGATTTGATGTCCACATTGAATAAATTATCATTACCATCCTTGATTCGCTCAATCAGGCCTTTGGGAGTGATTTCATCATTTTTAACCTGCTCAATCACGTCTTTGGCTTTCAAATCGGGGGGGAAATTATTGCCTCGCAAGAATGACTCAATGGCTTTTTCATCCTGAACCAAAAAGGTTTCTTTGTCCATATTGCGCAAGCGTTTGACCGTTACCGCACTGTCACCAAGGTCCCATTCGTTTTCAGGCAAAGGTGTCTGGTTATCAACTGAGATGTATAAAGTGTTGGGTTGACTGTCGGACACGGTTAAACCCATTCTGCCCGTGTGTTTTCCTTGGGGCAAACCGTTGGTTAATTTCTCCCAACTGTCACCACCATCGGTGCTGCGATAGATGGCACTGCCTTCACCACCTTCAACAAAATTCCAAGCACGGCGTGATCGATCCCAGGCTGAAGCATAAAAAACACCATTGTTGGATTTGGCTACATCAATAAAGCCGGTCCAGTCACTGCCTTCAATCAAAGTTTCCCAGCTTTGACCGCCATCTTTACTGCGGTATAAACCACGGTCACCACCTTTGGTGTAAAGTTTACCCAGTGCCGCAACGTAGATATGATTTGAATTTTCCGGATCCACCAAAATACGACCAATGCGATCGGTGTCGCCCAAGCCCATGTGTTGCCAGTTTTCACCGCCATCAATAGATTTGAACACGCCCATACCGCCATATGAAGAACGCGATGAATTGTTTTCACCGGTACCCAACCACAACACATTTGAATCGTTGGGGTCGATGGCTAAAGAACCGACTATCTGGCTGGATAAGTGATCCGTTATCGGTCTGAAACTGTGTCCATTATTTTCACTTTTCCAAACACCGCCTGAAGCATAACCCACATAAATGACATGAGGTTGATCAGCAGGTCGAATCACATCAACGGCTCTTCCGCCTTGTACAACTGGACCTACATTACGCCAACTGATGCCTTTGTAAGGGGTTTGTTGTTTAAGCTTTATGTGGTCTTCCCAGGAAGCTTGTTGTTTTTTGTAACTGGAGGGAACTTCCGCCCAAACAAAGGAACAAATGAGCAATAGGGTAAAAATACTGAGGCTTTTAAGCTGTGTCATGGTTTCTTATCCAAATCAAACGGCCTATAATTATGCGCCTTAGCATTTCAACTCGCAAGCTAATCTGTTCTTGCAGAACCAATTCGTGACTTTTGAATCATGTAATGTTGCAAACAGCAAAGCTAAACTTAGACCTTAATAAATTGATTAAAAAACATGACCACCAAACAATCCACATTAAAAACTTTTTTTGAGTTATTTACCAAACCATTTATCCTGGTTGCCAACTTCACCCGGCATTTGCTGTTGCTGCTGGTGTTTTTGTTGTTGTTATGGCTGTTTTTTGGCGGTGAAAAAATGAAATTAACTGACAAAACAGCACTGGTGATTGCTCCCAAAGGTTTTGTGGTTGACCAATACAGCGGTGACCCCAAAAGCCGAGCCATACAAAACATTCAAGGCACCGATGTCCCAGAAACCCGCTTGCGTGATATTTTGCGAGCCATCCAGCTGGCTGCCAACGATGACAAAATAGCCGCTTTGGTTTTGAACCCCGATTATATGTGGGGTGCCGGATTGGCAAATTTGCGTGAAATAGAACGGGCTGTTGACGATTTCAAAACAATCAGTAACAAACCCGTTATCGCCATGGCCACCAATTTATCACAAGGGCAATATTATTTCGCCAGTCTGGCTGATGAAATCCTGATGGACCCACAAGGCTTTTTGTTCTTGCAGGGTTTTGGCTCCTACCGCAACTATTTCAAAGATGGTCTAGATAAACTGGGTGTAGACGTTCATTTATTCAAAGTAGGCGAATATAAATCAGCTGCAGAACCATTTGTGCGTAACGACATGTCACAGGAAGCCAAGGAAGCAGGGCTGCATTTTATGAATGATTTATGGAACACCTATTTGGCAGGTATCGCCAAACGACGTGGTTTAAGTGTTGAAGAGATTGAACAAATCGTTGAATTACAAGCCCAGAAATTGATTGAAAAAAATGGCTCTGTGGCAGATATGGCTTTGGACAATGGCTTGGTCGATCGCATCATGAAAAAACCCTTCATGCACAAACACATTGCCGAACTGTCTTCTTATGATGATGACAACAATCACTTCCGTGGCATGGGTTTTGAAGATTACTTGTCTTTGAATGCCGAAATTTCAGCAACACAACAAAAAATTGCGGTGGTGGTGGCCGAAGGTGCCATTGTTGGCGGTGAACAAAATCCAGGGACCATAGGTGGTGCTTCTACCAGTCGTTTGTTGGAGCGTGCTCGTCTGGATAAATCGGTCAAAGCGGTGGTGTTACGAGTTAACAGCCCAGGTGGTGGTGTTTACCCATCTGAACAAATCCGTCGCGAGGTAGAAGCGATGAAAATTGCTGGCAAACCGATAGTGGTTTCTATGGGCAATGTTGCTGCTTCAGGTGGCTACTGGATTTCCATGACCGCCGATGCCATTTGGGCTGATGAAGCCACCATCACAGGTTCAATCGGAATTTATGGTTTGTTGATGACTTATCCTGAACTGTTCAACAAATTGGGCATTCATACGGACGGAATAGGCACTACCAAATGGGTTGGGGCGTTCAGTCCTGACAAGGACCTGGATCCTGAGTTGGCTGATTTGATTCAAAGCAACATTGAATATGGCTATCAGCAATTCATCTCTTCGGTGGCCGCTGCCAGAGGCCTGGGGATTGATATGGTCGATCGCATCGCTCGAGGCAGGGTGTGGACGGCCAAGCAGGCTTTTGATTTGGGCTTGGTTGATGAATTGGGCGGTTTACAGGACGCCATCCAGGATGCAGCCAGCAAAGCCAATGTCAATGACTTTGAATTGGTTTGGGTGGAACAACAGCTGACATTCACCGAGCAGCTAATGGTTGATATGATGGCCAAAGCTGCCAGCTACATAGACTTCAATGGCGGCGGTAGTTTGGCAATAATTCAAAAGCTGTTACAACCTTATCAGGCTGAACTGAATATGTTGTTGCAACAAAAACCCGGTCAAGTGCTTGAAATGGCGCATTGTTTTTGTGATTTAGATGCTTTTTAACTGAACCAAACGCACCCGCATTTTTCACGTAGAAATGACAGATAGAGAGTTATCCTATTTACTATGACATAAGCAATGCGAACAAGCGCAACTTACAGGACTTTCTACCTATTTGACTTCATGCATTGAAGTGATATAATCGCTGCTCCGTTGCTCAATGGAGGACGGAACTAATCGGATGCTTTTCTGTCAAATAAAGTATCTAAAATCCTTATCACA
>JAUHXW010000295.1 GCA_030426705.1 Gammaproteobacteria bacterium | reverse complement strand
AAAGATTATGCACAACTGAAAGATTTTAGAGCAGACCTGCCCTTTTCTATGTTGTCTTTGATTCAAAGCATGATTGATCCTGACGCCAATAACCGGCCTTCCGCATTGGAAGTGAAAAACACGTTGCATACCATCAGGAATGAACCCAGACTGCGACGGAAAAAACGGTTAATTTTAGGCATCATCAGCTCTCTTTTCATCGGTTTTATTTTGGCCGTTTTGGGTTTGTTTTTTGCTAACCAGGAGCGGCAAAAGGCAGTGGCAGAACAGCAAAAAACGCAAGCAGTGAATCAGTTTTTGCAACAGATATTAGGTTCAGCTTTCCAATACGGCGAGGGACGAGAGGTGAGGGTTGCTGATTTGTTGGATATTGCCTCGCGAGATTTGACCGACAGCTTTACTGAGCAGCCACATGCGAAAGCCGCCATCAATAAAGCGTTGGGCCAGTCTTATCAGAATTTAAAGCTCTATGAAAAGAGTTTGTTGCATTTAGAACAAAGTCTCGAAATAAAAAAATCGCTGATTGGAGAGAATCACATCAGCGTTTTAACCGTGATGCTACAAATAGCTAAAGTCAATAATTTTTTGGGAAGACATCAGTCCGCACAAAATTTATGCGAAACCATCATAGAGCAAACGGCAGGAAACCCACAATCGTTTAACTTAAATCAAAATGCCTGGATAGAAAAGGCCAGTGTGCTAACAGATTTGGGTGAGTTTCAACGAGCTGAAGCCATTTTAAAGAAAGTGCTGTCAACAGCCCCAGAAGCTGAGCGTGCTGAATCGAACTATCCTTTCTTGGCCATGACTACTTTATCAAATAATTACCGAAAGCAATCTAAATTTACAGATGCTTTAACAGTCATAAACAAAGCTGCTGACTGGCATTCAAGTTACCCAGACAGAAAACCGACCAATGCGCTACTGATTAAAAATCAAAAAGCCATCATCCTTTCTGCACTGGGAAGGTGGGAAGATGCAGAGACTTTTATGAAAGAGCACCTGCAACTGTCAGAACAGTATTATGGTAAAAACAACAGTGGCTACCTTACCGCTGCATCAAATTTGGGTGCGCTGTTACAGAGTCAAAACAAACTGGATGAGGCACTTTTTTACCTGCAGCAGGCCAAGGAAATTTCTACAGGTCTGAAAGGTGAAGGTCATATGTTTACTTTGGCTGTTGGTATGAATCTGGCCAACACTTATGTCTCTTTGGGAAAGCTGGAAACAGGTGAGCAATTGATGAGAGAAACCCTGGATAAGGCGACAATCAAGTTAGGAGCCTCACATGTTGAAGTGTTGCGCCTGGAGTACAACCTGGCCGAGCTGTTAAATAACACAGACAGGTATATTGAAGCAGAAAAGTTGGCCAAAGAAAGTTTGGTAAAGATGCAATCATCGCTGGGTGAATCACATTTGATAACCTTATTGACCAAAGATAATATAGCTGTCAGCTTAAGTAAGCAGAAGAAGAACCAGGAGGCGTTAGAATTGCATCAACATGTTGTTTCAAGTTTAACCAAAGCTTTTGGAACCAACAGTCCATTCACCATTTTGGCTCGTTCTCATTTGGTTAGAACCCTTTACCAAATGGGCCGGTTGGTGGAGGCCATTGCCGAACAGGAAGAATTATTTATCCTTCAGCAAGAAATGTTTGGAGGCAATCATCCAGAGGTTGTTGAATCAAAAAGGTTTTTATACAAATTAAAACAGGAGCGGATATAAGCACAGCTCCTGCTTACTGATGTTTGGTACTTTGCTTGATTATTCCAAACCATTCATATAAATCAGGTCAGGTTCATGGGCAGATTCAAAGGCGCCGATATCAACCTGGTTGTGTTGAATGCGGGTGTTGCCATTGGTGTCAGTAGAACCCAAGCCCCAAGCTTGGGAAAATGGTACTGGAATGGGGCATATGGTACATGGATGTCTCCCTTTATTGACCAAAGGTGATATTTCTGATGGTGTAAAATTTAAGATGCCGCTTGCAAACCTGGGTGGCAATGAAAAATTGTTGATGTCAGAAAAAGGTTGGACGCCCGTTCTGCTGCCAATGTCGTTGTTGTGTAGATAATGGTCGCCACTTCCTCCAAACTCAAGATCATGGTTGTCATTTCCCCACAGGAGGTTGTTGGCGACCAAGGCTCTGGAAGTACCTGATACAAAAACTCTCAACCCTGCTAATTTAAGGCTTGCATCGGTGGTGTTTGAGACAAAGGTGTTGTTGGTGGCATAAACTCCATAACCGTCGTTCTGAACAATGCTGACGGTGTTGCCAGCCAATGAATGATTGCCAACGAACAAGTTATTTTTCAAAGTAATTTTTTCGGCGCCAGAGGCTGAGATGGCTCCTTCGAATTTGGCTTCATTGTTGATAAAAAAAGTATTGTTGATGACTAAAGTGCCAGTGCTTGCATTATTATAATCGTAGAAATGAATGCCTCCTCCTCTTTGTGGATCGTCTACCAAGCCATTGATAATGGTTAAATTTGAAACGCTGATATTGGCAGAACCTGTTTTTCTCAACCTCAATACACGATTTTGACTGTTGCCATCCAGGACCGTGTTAAAAGCACTTTGTGAGGTTTGTTGACCGCAGGGGTTGCCAAAAAATTCGGACCAACCTCCCGAAATTTGTAAATCAAAACCATCGTCTTCGTAGTAATAGAATTCGCTACCAGGTGTCACATAATTGCCTTCTTTGATTTTAATGACATCATGTGCCAAATTGTCCTGAGCAGTGGTTAGCGCAGATTGCAGTTCAGTGCTGTCGCTTACACAAAATGTAGCAGACCATCCAACGGTTGTGATTAATAACAGTGTTATGGTTATTAATAGGTGCTTTCTCATAATAAATTCTCCTCATTTAATAGCTGTTCTAATAAGTCAATGAGTGAACAGATTCAAAGTGCACAAGTTTTTTAAAATTTATTCTTAAAGATCATCAGAAAGGTAAGCCCCAAGGGCATACCTTATTCATTATGTGAAATGGGTCATAAATTTTAATTGTGTTCCAGAATCGCATGAGTGAGATAGCAAAACCCTGGCAATATTATTTTAGAATGATAAGAATGAAGTTCTGTACTTATAGTGCAAAGAGAAATGTAATTTTATTAGAGGAATCTAGTTATGCGTATTTTATTGTTATTGTCTTTAATCGCTTTGGTTAGCTACGTTAAAGCTGGGTCACAAACCGTGGTTACAGTCGGACCTGACACCGATTTAAATTGTGACTATAACAGTATTACAGCTGTGAGCTTTGGCGAACCGGCTTCTGATTCTTTGGAAATCAGGGTTTCAAAGAACTACAGTTTAGATACTTTTCAGGTCTTATCAGCCAGAAATACAATCATTCGAGGTGGGTTTGATGACTGTTCAGACGCAACCCCATCTGGTAGAACGGTTCTGGATGGCACTGGTTATAATGGTGCAATATTTTTGGTGAGTGACAGTGAATTGACGGGAGATGCCAATACACTTGAGCTGTATGATCTGGAAATAACTGGTGGAAACCCTGGCTCTGATGGTGGTGTGATGAACCTGAGAGGTAGCTGGGGAGTGGGGTTGGTCAATGTTTATATGCACCATAACAACAGTGCTGGAAATGGCGGTGCCATTTTTATTGAGCCAGCTGCCAATGACCTGATTAGCCCGCCTGAGCTATTTGTTTATGGTAACAGCATCATCAATAGCAATACAGCGGTTAATGGAGGTGCCATAGCTTGCGATGGCAGTGGAGCAGTGACTGTTTTCAATGCTCAACTATTAGGCAATACCGCAACAGAAAATGGTGGCGCCATTTATGTCACAGATGGTTGTGCTTATCAACAGTCAG
>JAUHXW010000294.1 GCA_030426705.1 Gammaproteobacteria bacterium | reverse complement strand
GATCTGGTGATGGGTCGTCAAATACAGATTTCACCAAAGCCACCGCGCCTTGGGAAATGTACTGGCGGTAGTTTTCGACATTGAGGTCGTGTTCGATGTGATGCGCCTCAGCCAGGGTCGCCAACGCATGTATCATGTCGATGGCGGTATCAATCAAAGTACCATCTAGGTCAAACAAGACCGCTTCAATGGAGTTAGCCATGTTTTTGTACAGCGACCAAGTAGTTGATGTCCAGGTCTTGTGGGTCAATCGAAGCCGATTGCGTGATGGGGTTATAACGCATGCCGGATAAATCAACAATATCTACCGGTTTTTGTTGCAATACTTTGACCAGTTCCGAAGGTTTGATGAATTGCTCAAAATGATGGGTGCCTTTGGGCACAATTTTCAGCACATGCTCAGCAGCAAAAATACCCAGCATCATGGCTTTAGGCGTGCGGTTCAAGGTAGACAAAAATAACCACCCACCGGGTTTTAAAGCTTGTAGGCAGGCATCAATGATGCTTTCCGGATCAGGTACATGCTCAAGCATTTCCAAACAGGTTACGACATCAAAAGAAGCAGGATATTGCGCTGTAAAGTCTTCAATGCTGACACATTGATAATCGACTTCCAAGCCCGATTCAAACAAATGCATTTTAGCCGTTTGCAAAGAGGCTTCAGATAAATCAAGACCGGTGACCTGAGCGCCGTTGTTGGCCAAAGCTTCAGATAAAATACCGCCGCCGCAGCCTACATCCAAAACTTTTTGTTGGTCTAATTGGACAAATTGTTGGATGTATTGCAAACGAGTGGGATTGATTTGGTGCAAGGTTTTGAACGGCCCTTCGGTATCCCACCAAAAAGCAGCCTGTGCATCAAACTGTTCGATTTCTTTGTCGTAATGATTGGCGTTCATGTGAAAAATCGTCAAAAAAAGGTATTTTACACGCCAAAACTCTGGTTTGTATATTTTGGACAGAATTTATGAGATTTATAGGACTGCCGGCATCATTATGAATGATATCTGGTTCCCATGCTCCAGCGTGGGAACCCATAGGCTTCCATGCTGTTTTACAACCCAAAAAAACAAGAAGTGGTTCATAAGGCTCAAGTACATGATTTTTCTGCTATGTGAGGATATGCATTCCCACGCTGGAGCATGGGAACGAGAAACACTGTCATCCTGAGTGGAAAAGCGAGAAGCTAAATTTTATTGGACCTCCGGCGGCTCGCCGGCATCTTAGGTAATTCAGAGGATATGTGTTGACGGTTCATTTTTTACCAAACATTTTATCGTTATTGTCTTGTGACTAACCAAAAGAAACCCATATCTGCTATCATCACTTTTTTTGGGCACTTGAATAACTTCACATGAAATCTATAGCTGATAAATTGGGCATGTTTTTGTCTGGCTTGTGTGCCATTCAGTGTGCGATGTTGCCGATATTGCTCAGTGTTTCGGCGGTGGTCCCCAATTGGGCGCATTTCGGGCATGGCTGGATTTGGTTGTCTGTGATAGGAGCCATTGCTTTATGGTCATTTGGCCGTGGCTGGAGTCAACATCAGGACAAAAAAGTGGTGCTGTTGTTTGTAGCGGGTTATGGTTTTCTGGTGGTGGCAACTTTACTGGAAGACAAAGTCAGTGTGCTGATGGAGTCAGGCTTGTTTGTGATTGGTGGGGTTTTGATGGTGATGGCGCATTGGCGCAACTATCAATTGATGAAATGTCAAAAAGTAAAGAATTAAGAGAAGTTGTGAATCACAACTCCTCAAAGTCTTCTTTGGTTACACCACAATCAGGACACATCCAGGTTTCTGGAACGTCATCCCAGCGGGTACCAGGTTCGATACCATCATCAGGCCAGCCCTCGGCTTCGTCATAGATGAGACCACAAACAACACAAATATACTTTTTAAATTCTGTTTCCATTGAAATAGTTAATTGAGATGTGCTGCCAATATACGGCCAAACGAAGAAAAATCAACAACAAAGGCATGATTTATGGAATATGCATTAGAAATTAAAGACTTGGTAAAAACCTACAAAGACGGTACCCAGGCCCTCAAAGGTGTGGACATGAAAGTGGAAGCTGGTGAGATTTTTGCCCTGTTGGGCCCCAATGGTGCGGGCAAATCCACCATGATTGGCATCATTTCCTCTTTAGTTAACCTCACCTCAGGCAGTGTCAAAGTGTTTGGCAAAGATTTGATCAAACAGCGTCAGGCAGTGAAATCGATGATCGGCCTGGTGCCACAGGAATTTAATTTCAATATGTTTGAAAAACCGATTGATATTGTTGCTAATCAGGCTGGTTATTACGGTATTCCCAGGAAAGAGGCGTTGGAGCGAACCGAAAAATACTTGAAACAACTGCAATTGTGGGAAAAGAAAGACAGTGTATCCAGGGGCTTGTCTGGCGGCATGAAGCGCCGTTTGATGATCGCGAGGGCAATGGTCAACGAGCCTAAATTATTGATTTTGGATGAACCGACAGCAGGTGTGGACATCGAAATTCGCCGTTCTATGTGGTCTTTTGTTGAACAAATTGCCGAACAAGGCACCACCATCATATTGACCACGCATTATCTCGAAGAGGCGGAGCAGCTGTGTAAAAACATCGCCATCATTGACCATGGTGAAATTGTCAAAAACACCACCATCAAGGATTTATTGAAAACTTTGGACATTGAAACCTTTATTTTCGATTTGGATAAAGAGCCTGATGAGGCCTTGTTGCAATCACTCGGCGCAGCGCTCAAAGATGATCATTCAATTGAGATGGATGTGCCCAAATCAGAAAATCTTAATAACGTATTCAAAAAACTGGATGAGGCAGGCTACAAAGTATCTTCGATGCGTAATAAAGCCAATCGACTGGAGGAATTATTTGTGAAAATGATAGAAAATAAAACAGCAGATAATGAAGGAGGCCAATCATGAGTTCAGCCACACGCATTGGTATCCAAACCCTGTTGCGCAAGGAAATCACCCGCATCATCCGCATTTGGTCACAAACTTTGCTGCCACCGGCCATCACCATGACTTTGTATTTCGTGATTTTTGGCAACCTGATTGGTTCAAGAATTGGTCAAATGGATGGCTTTGATTACATGTCCTTCATCGTTCCTGGATTGGTGATGATGTCGGTAATCACCTCATCTTATGGTAATATGGTGTCGTCATTTTTTGGTGCCAAGTTTGCCAAACATGTAGAAGAACTGTTGATCTCACCGATGCCCAATTGGGCTATTTTGGTCGGTTATGTCAGTGGTAGTCTGTTCCGAGGCTTAATGGTGGGGTTGATTGTCACCATTGTTTCTCTGTTCTTCACCCAAATTCAAATTCACAGTTATGCAATCGTGATATCCACGGTTGTACTGACCTCGGTGGTGTTTTCTCTGGGTGGCTTCATCAATGCGGCCTTTGCCAAAAAATTCGATGACATCGCCATCATCCCAACCTTTATCTTGACGCCACTGACTTATTTGGGCGGTGTGTTTTACTCAATCACCCTGCTCCCGGAATTCTGGCAAGGCGTATCCAAAATCAATCCAGTGCTCTATATGGTCAACACCTTTCGCTACGGCTTTTTGGGCGTGTCTGATATCAATGTTGGCGTGGCCTACGGCATCATCATTGGCTTTGTATTGATACTTGGTTTTGTTTCCTGGTATATCTTGCATAAGGGGATAGGTTTGAGGTCTTAAAAAAGTAAACAAAAAAACTGTTCTTTCAGCTGTAGCAATTGCAGTTGTTGCTTCAACTGCAGCATTTGCTGTTCAATCTGTTAAAGCAGAGCGTCCTGATTGCAAGCCGAATGCAGTTATGTACTGTGGTGCATATGACACCGGCAC
>JAUHXW010000293.1 GCA_030426705.1 Gammaproteobacteria bacterium | reverse complement strand
TTCATTTTTTCCAGTTCAAGCCAAATCAGACCATCGACACAGCCATTGAAATCCGGGTCGGTGGCAAAATCAATAAAACCCACGCCTCCTGTTTCGCACAAGTCTGTGTATTGCTTGAATAACACTGGCAGTTTCACGCCGGCGGCTTTCAATGACTTGAGCAAGTTTTTAAGTGCCTGCTTTTCAT
Source organism: Gammaproteobacteria bacterium (assembly GCA_030426705.1). Classification (GTDB taxonomy): domain Bacteria; phylum Pseudomonadota; class Gammaproteobacteria; order Xanthomonadales; family Marinicellaceae; genus Marinicella. Next base: position 3,655 of record JAUHXW010000293.1, on the reverse strand, counting down.
CGCTTAGATGCTCATTTTCTTTAAATTGATAGGGATTCTTTGGCACCATGGCAGGCGCTGAAAGTGGTTTAGGATAATAATGGACATAATGTCCAACCATGGCATTCAACACTTCAGCTGGGTAGTTCCCAGGGATGGAAACGGCGCCGAACAGGTATTTGATTTCAGGATGAACCTGCAACACCGCACCAATGCCATACCAAAGGTATTCCAGACCTCGCAGCCCCCAGTATTTGGGTTGTACAAAGCTGCGACCCAATTCAAGTGCATGGGGTGCTTGATGGGCAAATCCCTCATCAATTTGATATAGCGTTGAGGTGTATAAACCCACAATGCCTTTGGTAGCCACTATATCGCCACAAAACCCAAGGCGGTAAGCGCCAACAACCTCCAGTTCTTTGTCATTCCAAAGCAACAGGTGTTTGTAATACTGATCATATGTATCCAAATCTACCTGGCCGCCAGTGCCTTCCTTAACCATACGAAAAGACAATTCTCGCAGACGACCGATTTCCTGCATCAATAACGAATCTGGTTGATAGTCCATCAGGAAAATACGCATGCCGTCCTGGGTTTTGCCAATTGGCTTCATGGTTTTGATTTCTGCATGCAATCGACAACTTTATATGGGATGAGCAATTGATGAAGTGGTTTTGAATTGTGGCTTGCCTTTAGATAAACCGAACACATGCTTTTTGAATTTTTTTGCCAATGCTTTGCGTTTGATGTCTGGGTTTTGCCAATTGGCTGGCTCAATCAGGTCACCGGTGATGAATTCAATGGTGTTCTGCTTTTGTTTATACATTTCGTGAATCAACATCAAAGTGCTCAACGGTTTATAAAGCATGGAAGCAGCATAAAACATCACAGAATTTCTGCTGTCTATCCACACTGGCAGAATCGGCGTTTGATTGCGATTGGCTATTTTCAGAAAACCCGATTTCCATTGTCCATCCCTGATACCTTTGGGTGTCACCCGAGAAACTTCACCGGCTGGAAAAATAATCACTGCCTGTTCTTGTTGTAGAGCCTGGTTAATTTTCTTCAGACTGCTTTTGTGGGAGGTTTTTTGGGTGATGTTATCAATTGGCAAAAACAAGTCTTTCAGTGGCTCGATTGAGGTCAACAATGGCGTCGCCACAATTTTGACATCAGGACGTATGTCATAAACCATGCGCATCAATGCCAACCCGTCAAGCGAACCAATCGGATGATTAGCCACAATCAATAAGCGACCTTCGGCGGGTATTTTTGCCAAGTGCTTGTTGGATATTTTGTAACCAAATTCGAATTCATCGAGGATGGCATCCAGAAATGGAAAGTTTTTTAAATGCTGGTTGTTACTGATAAACTGGTTGATTTCTTCGGTGTGCAGAATTTTATTGAGTAACTTGAACAGCCGCTGGTACTTGTTCACCTTTCCAGCCAAGTGTGGGTAATGTGTTTTGATGCTTTTTTGCAAATCTATCATCAGGTATTTACAGTTATGAACTGATGCACGACTCTAAACAATGACTGTTGTTTGCGGATGACATTTGCATGAAAGTTTGATGAATGGCTGTTTTTATTATCAAAGAAACAACCTTTGTCATTTATCCAAAAGCGAAAAACACTTGGGAGAGCCGATGATCGGCTCGACCCGCCGAGCCGGTTGGTGAGCGAAGAGCAGGCAATGAAGGTGAGGCGATTTTGTCGAAGGCAAAGAAGCCTGACCGGAATGCCGTAGCTCGTGAATCAGAGGCGAAGAGAATAGCCAATGAACTTATGGCGGTTTTGCAAAGCAAAGAAGCCTTAAGTGAATGGCGTCATTCGTGCGAGGTTTTAAGCCATGTCTGCCGCGGCCACTTTCAAATTAGTCGGGAACAAATTTGAATGAAGGCCCAAAGACATTCCTTATATTCAACAAACTATCGAGCGATGTAACACAAAAGACATGAAACTGTTACACATTATTCATATAATGTGGCCTCATTTAACATGGGTAGAGAATTATGGGAAGTTTTATCTCAGACATGCTGGGCCGTTCTCCAGTGGAACCATTACAAGAACACATCAAAACCGCCTGTAAGGCTGCGTACTTGCTACCAGACTTATTCAAAGCCGCCAATCTGAATGATTGGGTCAGGGTCAATGAACTGGCTGATGAAATCAAACAGTTGGAAAATGATGCCGATGAACAAAAAAATCAAATTCGCGCCAACCTGCCCAAAAGTCTGTTCATGCCCGTACCTCGTCAAGACTTGTTAGAACTGGTTCTGGTTCAGGATAAGGTGGCCAACATCAGTAAACAAATTGCAGGCATGGTTCGTTTACGCAAAATGCAGGTTCCTGCAGGTTTATATGAAAACTTTATAGAGTTTGTTGAGCGTTGCGTAGATGCAGCCAAAAAAGCCAAACAAAGTGTCAATGAACTGGATGAGCTATACGAAACAGGATTTCGTGGTGCCGAAGTAAAGATCGTTGAAAAACTGATTGCCAAATTAGACAAAATCGAAACAGAGACCGATGACATGCAGTCTGATTTACAAAGTCAATTATTTGCGATGGAAAATGATTTACCAGCGGTTGAGGTCATCTTTTTATACAAACTCATCGACATGATGGGTGATGTAGCAGACCAGGCTGAGCGCATTGGTCGTCGCCTTGAATTGTTACTGGCTAAATAAGGAGAATCATTGTGGAATATGAATTAACGTATATTATTCTGGCGGCAGTTTTCGGTGGCTTTATGGCCTGGGGTATAGGCGCCAATGACGTGGCCAACGCCATGGCAACTTCTGTGGGCTCAAAAGCCATTACCATCAAGCAAGCCATCATCATAGCGGCCATTTTTGAGTTTGCTGGTGCGGTTTTAGCTGGTGGAGAAGTGACCTCAACCATTCGCAAGGGTATTATTGATGCTTCATCAGTAGAAAGTAATCCTGACCTACTGGTCTTTGGCATGTTAGCTTCCTTATTGGCAGCTGGTTGCTGGTTATTACTGGCATCCAGAAAAGGTTGGCCAGTTTCAACCACCCATTCCATTGTCGGTGCAGTGGTTGGTTTTGCCGCAGTGGGAATTGGTACAGAAGCCATTAAATGGGGCAAAGTGGGTGACATTGTGTTGAGCTGGATTATCACCCCGATGATTGCTGGATTCATTGCCTTTTTGATTTTCCAAACCGTACATCACTTGATATTGAAACAAAAGGATCCTTTGGCCAAAGCCAAACGTTATGTGCCGGTTTATATGTTTTTGACCGCTTTTGTTTTGACCTTGGTTACCATTAAGAAAGGGTTGAAACATGTGGGGTTAGACCTGACTGATGTTGAAGCTTATTCTTATGCTGCCTTGTCAGGGGTTATTGTGGCTTTGATTGGCGCCTTTTTTATCTCCAAAATAAAAGGTGACAAGAAAAAAGAAAAAGACTTTCATTTCTATACGGTTGAAAAAGTATTTGCTGTGTTGATGGTGATTACTGCATCAGGCCTTGCTTTTGCTCATGGTTCTAACGATGTGGCCAATGCCGTTGGACCAGTGGCTGCCATTGTTTCTACTGCTCACACTGGAATTGTGGCAGCCAAATCAGGTGTTGATGCCTGGATTTTATTATTAGGCGGTATCGGTATTGTGATTGGTCTGGCCACTTTCGGTGTCAGGGTTATTCGCACAGTC
>JAUHXW010000292.1 GCA_030426705.1 Gammaproteobacteria bacterium | reverse complement strand
GAATTGATTCCTGCCAGTAAAGGTTTGACCGATTCCTTGAAACAAGCAGAGGGCTGGGTTGGTCTGGTTGCGGTGTTTTTGGGGTTGTGGTGGTTGCTGCGTATGTTGTATTACATCAAGTTGATAAAGTATGCTTTTCTGACTTGGTTAATCGCTGTTTTGGGCGCTTTGGTTATTTTGTCATTGGGGCTGGTTTTCTCCAACAATCAACTGCAAGCTTGGACCAAATCCAATGAAAAAGTCAGTGGTATTTTGACCAAGACTCACAATTTTTTGGAACCTAAAAAAGAAGTGCTGGGATTGACGGCTTTAATCCTTGCTCTGGTTTATTTAGGTAAAATGATTTAATCAGAAACAACCATTTGTTGTTAAGCCCACCTTGACGGTGGGTTTTTTTTGCTCTTTATGAAGGTATGTCCTTGGGGCTTTCGCTTACCGCTCCAGCTCGGATTACAGCATTACATTTCTGCTTTTTTGCTTCGCAAAACCGCCATGTGCTTATTGGCTATTCTCTTCGCCTCTGATTGGCCTACATGGATGTAGATCTGTCCCGGGAGCAGGAGCGGAAGCAGCCACGAGCTACGGCATTCAGGCAAGGCTTCTTTATCTTCGATAAAATCGCCATACCTTCATTGCCTGCTCTAGCGCTCACGGCTTATCAAGCATTACATCAAGGCTTCGGTCTCTGATCCTGTCTCGACCCTAACTCCTGTTTCCATACAGTCGTCTTGCCTTCGGCAATTCGCCATGATTTCATGCCTTGCCTAACCGGCTCGGCGGGTCGAGCTGCTCAGCAGTTCTCCTGAGTGATAAGTCAAAAAAAAGCCCCTGCCGGAAGGCAGAGGCTTTGATGGTTCCAAGTTTTAGATTAATGATTTATGGAGCACCACAAGCCACAGAAGGGACTGAAGCCTCAAAACCATGATTGAAAATCAGGTCAGTGACATTAATCTCAACTTGTTTAACGGTACTGGTGTCAACACCACCATTGGCTGTGCCACCATCATCTTGCATAGACACATTGATGACTGCAGTACCCAGGTTGCCTGAATATGTAGCGCTCAATGAGCCATCATTCAACACGTCTGCTGTACTCAGGATACCGTTTGGATCAGAGTCAATGGTCACAATGAAATCATTCACACTTTGTGAGATGTCTTCATCTGCAGCACCCATGTCAAAACTACAGGCAACAACTGTTGCTGGAGGGTTGCCAATGTCAGCATTGTTCACATCAACTGAAACCAGATTCATGAAATCAGGTTGATCATTGACACAATCAACAGTCACATTCACCGTGGCGGTTGATGAACCGTCCAATGTGTAAGTGAAGCTGTCACTGCCACAATAGTCACTGTTAGGATCATAACTGACAGAAGTGTTACCACCGGCAATGGTTACCGTGCCATTGCTGCCTTGGGTTATTGCTGTGATGGTAGACGCACCAGCGTTGGTGTCATTGTTCATCACATTAATAGCTTGAGCACCATCGTCTTCAAGCACAGTGGCGTTATCATCTACAGCAGTTGCTACAGGAGAACCTCCCAAAACTGGCATCAAACAAATCTCATTCATGGTACCAGTGTCAGCACTTACGTTATCACTGACATTGATTGTCCAGTTTCCAGAAAGCTCAGTTCCGCTAAAAGCTGACAGGGCTTCTTGTGGTGCTACAGTTCCGCCAATAGCAGGTAAATTATCACATTCATCTTCTACAGGTGTGCCACTGTTGTCGTCAAATATGGCATCTACATTATCACCTGAGCAACCAAAGCCAGTACCCGCAAAACCGGGCCTGTCCATCAAAATCACTGAAGTGGCATCTTTACTTAAGGTGAATATTAAATCACCAACCCAAGTATGTGATGCATCAATGCTCACAGTCAATGAGTCCAGTGTTCCTGAGTCCGCGACACTAAAACCGAAGTCATCACCAGCAGGGTTGTTATCGGTGATGGCTGAATCGATGCTAAAACACAGTTCCGAGCTAGTGGTAAATGAGAATGTTGCAGAAGTCACCCCGTCACCACAAACATTGCTTGCAGACACACGCCAGTAATATTGAGTGTTGGATTCCAAAGCTATTGTCCCAGTGTAAGCATTGGTGTCAACTGTAGCTGATTCAATGATATTGCCAAAACCAGAATCATCGGAGATTTCGATGAAGTATTCTGAAGCGCCTGAAACAGCATCCCAAGCATAAGAAACAGCACTTCCAGAAACACCTGTTGCGGCATCTGCAGGAGAAGTCAGGTTAGCAGTACCTGGCATGGCATCAAAAGTGATTAAAGTTACATTGGCTGAGGCATTGTTGTTCGGATCAGAATCATCCGTAGCTGTTAGAGATAAGGCATGGGTTCCGGAAGCAATGCTATCCAAATTCGAAACAGTAAAATCTGTAGTTGTCGCAGGGAACACAACTTGTACAGGGTTAAATGTACCTATTGCGCCCGCAGGAACACCGGTTGCACTCATGTTTGAAGTACCCATAAAATCATCGCTCAAAGTGACTGTATAAACAGCATCATTGGCGGTTGGTAAAGTACATACTTCTATTTCACTTGGCGCTGCAGTCAAGCCAATTGGACAGGTAGAACCAAATCTTTGGTTACCTAATTCCAAAGCATCACGCAGTTGAACCAGACCAAAACCGGTTCGGACATCATAATCCGGATCATCAAGATCTTTGGCACTGTCACGCAACAATTGACGCAATTCTTTATTGGTGATGCCAGCAGGTCCACCACAAGCATCCCAAGCCCAGGCAATACCAGCGGCTACACCAGGTGTGGCCATTGATGTGCCGGTCAAGTAAGCATAACCGCCTGAACAACCCACACAGCCAGAACCATCGTCTACCAATACATTGGTCGGCAAGCCTAAACCACTGTTTTGTAATGTTTGGCCATCGGCTTGTGATAAGGAAACACCAGGAATTGTTGCACCGGAAGTACAGTTACCACCACAAGTACCATTAAAGTTCCCTGCAGCGTTGTTGTAGATGATGGCTGCAACACCGCCATTACTGGCGACATTATTCATTTTGTCAGCGAATGCAATATCTCCCCGTTCACACAAAACTACACTGCCATTCCAGCTTGGGTCTACATCGCCTGCGTCACATAAACCACCTTCAACCAGGTTGGCAGTGACGTCACCGGCAGCTGTTTCTGTTATTTGATTGGCGCTGTAATCAATACCATCATTGTTGACGTTATAAACGGGTACGTTGCCATCTGGAGTAGGGTAAGTACTCAGTACATTGGCACCACCACCTGATAATTCAACCACATCCCACTCAACATTGGCAGGTGGGTTATTAGGATCATAACTGGTCGCTGGGAATTGTGAAAAATTGGCCCAGTTTTCATTTTCATCCAATGCGCCAACAGAAACCACAGAGTCATAACTGGCAGGATAACTGGCTACATTGTTACCATCGTTACCAGCAGCTGCGATACTGATGATGTTGAAGTTGTCATACAGATCCTGGAAAACAGCTTCTTCAGTTGCGCTTGATCCACCACCTAAACTCATGCTGATGGCGTTAGCGCCGGCGTCTTTACAAGCGGTCGCTGCTGCACCCAAATCAGATTGACCAACGACCCAATCACCAGCATTGTTAAAAATCTTGATGATGTGAAGTTCTGCACCACCAGGCATCACACCGACCACGCCGATGTTGTTATTCACGGCATTGGCTGTACCAGCTACGTGCGTACCATGGCCATTACCGTCTTCGGTGTAAGCTTCACCGATGATTTGTGATGCACCCGTGTGAGTAATGCCTTGGAAATCATCATGGGCCGCATAAAAACCGGTGTCAATAATACAAAATTTCAC
>JAUHXW010000291.1 GCA_030426705.1 Gammaproteobacteria bacterium | reverse complement strand
ACTGATGGCACCGTTAATATTTTGCATGCCGGTGGCGTGATCAGCCAAATGATTGTCATGGTTATCAAATCCTCCGACTCTGACAAAAAATACCTGTCGGTTCATGCCGATGACGCTTTGTACATTGATCATGCGTGCTACCATTTCTAATTGTTCTGATAAGGTATTCCAGCCTTCTTGCTGTGGAAATGGGGTGGTTATGGGTGTGGCGACGTCCAATGCCGCTGTAATCACGGTGTTTAACTCTATGGATCGATTGAATATGTCTGCATAGCCCTGTTGGAACAGGTTGGACTGAGGTTCCGCCAACAGAGTCTGCAATGCAGCCAAACGATTATCACCATCTCCCCAATAAGTATCATTTAAACTGACACTGCCTTGGTTGGTGAGGTGGTACTGGTTAATCAGTTCACCGACTTGTAAGGTGTTGTTTCCCGCTATGGAAATGTTCATGGACAGTGGATTATTGCCGTTAACACTGCTGTGATAAAGGTCGGCAATGCGCCCAGCCCAACCAGACAATGAAGCTTGGTCGGCTACTGAGGTTTGCCACTGAATTTGTTGGTCTGAGTGGGAGAATAGGTTGGGTGGAACAGGTACAGAACCGTTGTTATATTCTTCCTGGTTAATTGGATAAGCTAAAGAGCCGACATTGGTCACCACTGCAGCACGGTCTTGGTTAAACAAGTTCTGAATACCGGTCAGTTCAGGGTGTAGCCCCCATTGGCGCCCACCGTTGTTGGCTGGTGAAATTGGCAGTAAGTCATTGACGTCCAAGGCGAGATCACCTCGAACTTGTGCATAGGCAGCGTGTTCCGAGGCGCCTCTGGGTACAATCATGTTGGCGCTGTCATTACCACCGTCCATAAAAACACAAACCAAGGCTTTATAGCCAGTACCCAATAGCGATTTGTTATCCAGGGCAGCGGCTTTAGCCAGTTGTAACATACCGCTTGTTGAATACATACCACCAGCCAGTAAAGTGCTGTAGATGGAACGGTTTAAAAATTTTCTTCTATTCATGGTTTTTTCCTCATCTATCAGCTGTTTATCGTTGTACCACATATTCTGGCGATAACACCAAAACATAGAGCAGGGAAGCAATGCGGTCGACAGCATCATTGTCTTCCAGGTTGTTATACATGTCAGCTACAGTGCTGCGGGTGTTGGCAGACATCTGTCCAGCAAACAACAGCAAGTCCAAATGATCGAGCAAAGCATTGGTGTCGTTATGGATTTGTAACTCTCTTTGTAACTGCAACAATGGCATTGAGTCATTCCAATGGTCATAGTCGTGATGCCCACGATTGGTCGCTTGATTCATTTCATTACCCACTGTAACAACGGTGGTTTCACTGGTGATTTGAAATTCAGGAGACACCAACCCTTGATCCCTGATGGGCCCGGGTAGTTGGAAGGAAGGTTTGTAAAAGTTGAAGACCGAGGGAGAACCCAAGGCACGTTGTAAGTATGCAAATTCCGGATTCCAGTTACCATAACGGCCGGTAGGGCTTTTGGCTTCAAAAGCTCGCAATAAACCTAAATAGCGGATTAATGGTTCTTTCAATTTACCGTATGTATTGACTGTGATAAAACTGTTGTTCCGGGCCTCAACATCTGTCAGGATGGCGCGCATCACTGCTTGCAAATCGCCACGGACTCCGCTGCCATTATCAACAAAAACATTAGCCACCCTTTGTACATAAGCCGGTGATGGGTTGCTGGTGATGAACCGTTGGATCAATTGCTTACTGATGAAGGGTGGTACATTGGGGTGGTTAAAAATATTATCCAAGGCAGCATCCAGATCCTGTTGGGCGGTTTGTCCAGCTGGAATGACTTGCCCATTGAGTAGGGTTTTGGCATCTGTGTCATGATACGCCTCATTGGGCTCCATGGGTGCATAGCCATCAACTTCCTCTTGGCCAGGATGGCACCATTGCCAGTTGTTTTCGGGGCAGCCAGCATAGTTCCAACCGGTAAAAACACGGGCAAAATTTTCGATGACAGTTTGATCATAGGTTGGGATTGGGTTGTCGTCGATGTCGAGGATTTCTGTGCCATCCATATTTAACTGATGTAAGCCGATGCTGAACAATTGCAACACTTCACGGGCGTAGTTTTCATCAGGTTGAGTGCCAGCCACGGGGTCGGCCTTGGCATTGCGGAACATGCCGAGGTAAAAGCCCATCATGGTGTTTTTGGTCACGTCTTCTAACAGGTCTCGGTAATTACCAAAAGCGTTGATGGCAAGCATGTCATAGTATTTGGCCAATCCCATCACTTCATTGCCTAAACTGGCTGCATCTGACACCACAAACAGTTGGGATAAAGTGAAAGCCATGCGTTGTCTTAGTTGATCCTTTCCTTCAGCTGAATTCAAAAACCAAACTTCTTGTCTGGAGTTTTGATACAAAGGCAAGTCAGGATGGTCGAGAACTGCTTGCATACAGGGTTCTTGTAGGGTTGCTGGCATGTTGAATTGCTCGTTCAACCAATGGTCAATACCAATCGATTGTAAATGTCTGATTTCAGAGAGTTTTGGCCCGAAAGTGGTTTGGTAAAGGAATCTTGAAGCATCATTTTCACTGAGTGCCGGGGAATTTGGCGCGCTTGGAAATAGAGTTTCATAAGATGAGTTAAATATATGGTCAGAGGGACAATAGGCGTGTCCCAGGCTTCCCCATAAGATCCCACTGGTGAGCAAAAGTCTCTTAATTTTTTTCATATAAACCCCGATATTTTTATTATGTTGTTGCGGTATGTTATTTTTTTATATCGTAAAATTTGTGACCACATTCACATTCAAGCCTAATCTCAGATGTGCGGTAGATTTTTCTGCCTCAACGGTCATAATTTTATTTGGTAACGCAAGAGAGAGTTGCTCAACAACTTTCCTGAGCCATATAAGATATACTTGATGACCTACTGCTATGATTTTTTTTGAGGAGACTTGTGTGAAATTGAAACCTTTATGCTGTTTTTTGATAGCTAACCTGCTTTTTGTAAATATAAGTTTTGCTGATACTTATCGGGCAAATGGCGAAGTCTTTTTAATTGATGAGCAACCTAATATTGAATGGAATAGCCGAATTTTTTCGGCTGTTGTTTCAGAGGAACCATTAATCATAGAACAAGGAGGACATGTTGTTTCTTTGTTATTTGTCATTGAGTCTCCGCCTTCAATCAACTATTCACTGACTGTTACCCTGAAGACAAATCCCAAGTCTACAGATGAAATCAGTACAACCTTATTCAGCAATACTTATCAAGCCAATCTGGTGGGTGGTTCAAATGGGCCGTTTGACTTTGAAGTGGAACAAAGTGGTTTACGGTTCGGTGGGGCTGTAGGGCTTAGTCTTAGAAAGTAGCATCATAATGAAAATACCTTTTCAATCAAAACTGCCTCACGTAGGCACCAGCATTTTTACCGAGATGTCGGCTTTGGCGATGCAACATAACGCCATCAATTTGTCACAAGGTTTTCCTGAATTTGATGCGCCGGACTTTCTCAAATCCGCCATCAGTCAGGCCATTGCCGATGGCAAGAATCAGTATTGTCCATCTTCAGGGTTGCCGGATTTGCTGTTGCAAATTGGTGAGTTGGTACAGCGCTGTTATATTAAGGATGAAGATCGTGGGCTCAATGCCCTGGAAACCATCACCATCACCTCAGGAGCTACTGAAGCTTTGAGTGTAGCGACACATGCATTGGTCAGGCCAGGTGATGAAGTGATTGTGTTTGATCCGGCTTATGATGCATATGAGCCTGATGTTGAACTGGCAGGCGGTAGTTGTCGTCATGTGGCCATGCTTGCGCCTGATTATGCCATTGATTGGGATGTGGT
>JAUHXW010000290.1 GCA_030426705.1 Gammaproteobacteria bacterium | reverse complement strand
AGAAAAAATCAACTAATTATTGACAAACTCAAAAACAAAAAGCTTTTTTTCTCTTCAACTTTTTTTTATTGCATTCATGTCCGAACTCCGAATCAATCTAATCATCAAACTTTTTAAACTTAAATTTCAAATGATTAAGTCGAGAGATTATACAAAAAACGGCAAGAATTTTTTTGAATGTTATTTTAAATGGACACAATAATTTGTTATAGGATTTTTAGTCACAGCAATTGCACTGTTAGTCATGCAAAAGCCAAAACAAACCCATATAATAGCAACCAACTAAGCTATCTGGAAAATTATGAATAACAACCACACTTTATTTACCAAAGCACAACAGTTTATTCCTGGCGGGGTTAATTCACCGGTTCGCGCATTCAAGGGCGTAGGTGGCGAACCCTTGTTTATAGCCAGAGCCGAAGGTCCTCACATGTATGATGTCAATGGCAAAGCCTACATAGATTACCTGGGCAGTTGGGGACCAATGATTGCTGGACACAGCAATGAAAACGTGTTGGCAGCGGTTCACGCAGCAGTTGATCGAGGTTTAAGTTTTGGAACTTCGACTGAAATCGAAGTTACTTTGGCTGAACAAATTTGCCAAATGATTCCTTCTATTGACAAAGTTCGTATGGTCAATTCAGGCACTGAGGCGACCATGACAGCCATTCGGTTAGCAAGGGGTTTTACTGGGCGAGATAAAATCCTCAAGTTTGAAGGTTGTTATCACGGTCATGGTGATTCTTTCCTGGTTAAAGCAGGTAGTGGCATTCTGGACTTGGGCATACCAGGCTCTCCAGGTGTTCCTGATGCCGTAGCTGACTTGACGTTGACTGTACCCTACAATGACCTGGATAAATTGAGTCAAGTAATGAATCAGCATGGTGAAGAGATTGCCGCGATTATTGTTGAACCGATTGCTGGCAATATGAATATGATAGAGCCCGTTACAGGATACCTCGAAGGAATGAAGTCACTTTGTGAACAATATGGCTCTGTGTTGATATTTGATGAGGTGATGACTGGATTCCGTGTGGCCAAAGGTGGTGCGCAGGAACTGTATGGCATCAAACCCGATTTAACCACTTTTGGTAAAGTGATTGGTGGTGGCTTACCGGTAGGTGCATTTGGTGGACGCGAGGATTTAATGAATCACATTGCACCGAACGGACCGGTTTATCAGGCTGGTACCATGTCTGGTAATCCATTGGCAATGGCCGCTGGTTCGGCGATGATGAAAATAATTTCCGAACCTGGATTTTATGATTATTTAGGTCAACAAACCCAAAAAGTAGTCGATGTGTTGCACAAAGCAGCTGATGAAGCCGGGGTGGCTTTCAGTACCCGCAATCAGGGCGGGATGTTTGGCGTTTTCTTCAGTGAGCAGCCGGCCAATAATTTTGATGACCTGGCCAATTGTAATCATGATCAATTCAAACGGTTCTTTCATGCCATGCTGGATCAGGGTGTATACCTTGCACCTTCAGCTTACGAGCCCGGTTTTGTCAGCAGTCAGCATGATGATGACATCATTGAAAGTACTTATCACGCAGCCAAAATCGCTTTCAAAGCCTAAACATGGAACCAACCGGTTGGATCAAAGACGTTTACGACTGGATTCAGGCCAATCCCAACTGGACTGGCATCCTGATTCTGCTTTTTGCATTCACTGAATCGATTCTGCTGGTTGGTATTATTTTCCCAGGCGCGGCTTTTCTGGTCAGTCTGGGCGCCTTGATTGGCCTTGGTGTGCTGGATTTTTACAGTGCCTGGATTTGGGCATCTATCGGTGCCTTCCTGGGTGATGGCATCAGTTTCTGGATAGGTTACAAATACAAACAGAACCTGTTGAAAATGTGGCCGATGTATAAATTCCCTGAACTGATTGGCAAAGGCCAGACTTTCTTCGCCAAATACGGTGGCATCAGCGTATTTATCGGCCGTTTTGTTGGCCCGGTCAGACCCATCATTCCGGCATTGGCTGGCACCATGGATATGCCAGTCAAACGTTATGTCATCATCAGTGCGGTGGCTTCGATATTATGGGCGCCATTTTATTTGTTACCGGGCATGTTGTTTGGCTCAGCGATGGATACCATGGCGAAGGTGGCCGTTAAATTGTCTATTCTGGTGGTGGTTTTGGTCGCCTCTATCTGGATTGTTTACTGGTTAATCAATTTGCTGTATCAATTGCTGGTACCCAAAACCTACCATTGGCTCAGTGCTTTGCTTCGCTGGACGCAACGACACCCCACACTCGGCCGATTAACCTCAGGTTTGGTTGATCCAAGACAGCCCGAAAAGGGCTCCTTGGCGATGTTGGCGGTGTTGTTATTTGTGTTCTTTGTCGCTGCCATCTGGTTTTTTGCCATCAATGAAACGCTGCTGCGCTGGAACCAATCAACAGAATCTTTCTTCTATACTTTTCATAATCCCTGGACCGTGTTACCCATGAAGTGGTTGTTGTTCCTGGGGCATGATTTAAGTTTGTTGGTGCTGACGGTCGCGGTTGCTTTGTGGTTTGCCTATCGCCGCATGACTCTGGTGCTCAATCATTGGCTGCTGGTTTCAATCACTGCTTATATTTTCTCTGTGCTGGTTGATCGTGTTGGTCTTGGTGTGTGGGATTTCTGGTCTGACCATCATGTGTTCTGGTTTGTGTCATTGGCTTGTTTTTGGGCCATTTTGGTCGCAGGCGCCTTCCCGATTAAATTCCGCAGTTGGCCTTATGTATTTGCCGGCATCATTATTTTGTTGTTCTCCTTTGCCACTTTGTTCTTTTTCAAAATGAATTTGGCCATGGTATTGTTATCAATCTTGATTGCCAGTATTTGGGCGATGTTGATTGGCATTGCTTACCGCACCCGCAGCAGAAAACAGTTTTTAGGTTTGCCGGTAAAAATCACCTACATAACCACATTGCTGCTGATGCCTTTTGTTTCATGGATGCTGTTTTCCAACACCACAGAAGTGGTCAAACCAGCCTGGCTGAACAGTCAAAACACCGAAAAAACCACGGGTTGGGCCAATAATGGCGCACAACAATTGGACATCACCATCAACAGTGACCTGGCTTTTTTGGAAAAGCAGTTGATTAACAATGGCTGGCAAAAACACGAACCCAGAACCTGGGGCAATGTTTATCTGGCCATGCAGGCAGATGAAGGTGCTGATGATTTACCGCTGTTTTCCTATGTGCATCGTGGCCAAGTTGAACGCTTATTGATGAGCAAAATATCGGGTGATCAACTCATCGCTTTGAGGGTTTGGCACGATGAATCCACCGAACAGGGTCATTGGCGCGGTACCTTAACCCAACACCAAAAAGACACCGACTTATACTTGTTCAATCATTGGGGCTATAAAGAAAACCTTAAAGATAAATCAGTGCTGATAAAATCATTACAAAAACCTTTTTTTGTGACAACCCAATTGCCTGAGGGCGGATTGAAAATTACAAGGAAAATTAAATGAAAACATTGGCATTCATTGTAGGTTTTCTGGTGTTGGCAATCGCTGGCATCCTGCTTTTCAGGGATGCTGCTCCCAAAGTATTTCATGCTGACTTTGTAGGCAGTGAAGTTTGTGGTGACTGTCATTGGGTCAACTATGATGCGTGGAAAATTTCACCCCACCACAACATTGCTCGAAAGCCTGATGAACAAAGCATTGTCGGTAATTTTTCAAATGGTCATTATTATTTTCCACAGCAAGACCTGGAAGATGATCAACAACAACCTCCTGCCAAAATGTATGAACGCAATGGCGAATACTTTATGGCCATACAGGACAATGGTGCGGACACTTATTCAGAATTTAAAATTGATAAGGTCATCGGTTATCAATACCGCCAAACTTACCTGACTCAG
>JAUHXW010000289.1 GCA_030426705.1 Gammaproteobacteria bacterium | reverse complement strand
GGTCACGGTACCCATGGCATTTACCGGGGTGGTGTTTGGTTTGTATTTAACTGACAACCCACTCAGTCTGTATACACTTTATGGCATCATAGCCCTGACCGGTATTGCGGTGAATGGCGCGATTGTGCTGATTTCTTCTGCCAACGAGCGCATCCAAAGCGGCAAACGCCCGCTGTTAGCAACGGTTTATGCTGCGAGACGTCGTGTGATACCCATTATCATGACCACCACCACAACGATTGCCGGTCTGTTTTCCTTGGCAGCCGGCCTGGGTGGCAAATCACTGCTGTGGGGTCCAGTCGCCTCTTCCATCGTTTTTGGCCTGGCCTTCTCATCGCTACTGACTCTGTTTATGGTGCCAGTACTGTACCGCCAATTCATGAAACATCATTGATTCATTTAATTTACCTTTCAAAAAGTCAAAACTTAATTTTCTAGTGAGATGATACGACTTCATGTTTTTTTCAGAAATATATCGGCCACAAAACCTACTCTTTTTTCAAGGCTTTGAGTTAATTGGTTATGAATCCCAATATAGAATTTTCTACTGTGATTAAAGCGTTAAATATGCTTAAAGAATGATCATTCAAAACCATCGTTAAAGATGATATCTTGAAATTCATAAGAACCTGCATCACAAAACGACTGGCCATCCGCATCCCCGTCAATCAACCGTGGCTGGTTTAGCTGATCGGTTGACAAAAAACAATCGGATGTGCCGACATCAATAGCATCACTACCAGCCAATAAAGGGTGATACCACCACTGGTTCAATTGCTGTAATGATCCAAACACCTCTTCAGGTAATTGTGAAGTCAACATGTCATCATTTCCAAAAACATCAACAAAGGCAGTAGTCAACAAGTGCATACCAATCACATTATAATCATCCATTTCTAAATCACTGCTAACTGTCAACCACACTTCACGGCCTTCATCTTCAGCTGCAACATTACCAACAATTAAATTATGACTGAATTTAACCAGTGAATTAACATCATGGATCGCCACACCACCAGCAAACAAGGCAGTGTTATTGGTAATGGTATTGAACCTGAGCTCCACTGGAGCAGGTATGCCCTGCAGTGAAAATAATTGACTTTGATCACGAATTGACACCCCTCCCCCAGTCACTGCCTGGTTACCACTTATAGTGTTGTTATACATTTTAATCGGTCCACTAAAAGGCGAAGTGATTGACACTGCACCTCCCGGCTGCTGATCACTGATAATTACTGAATTGCTGATTATATTGACTTGGTTATTTATTAAGCTGTTACGTTTCATCGTCAAAGAAACTCCAATTAATTCTAATGCGGGGCTGAATTGCTCGCCCTGATCTGCCCAGTTATTCACAAATACAGTATCTTCAATAATGGCATCTAATGTCTCCAATAACAGAACCGCGCCATGGTTTTGTTCAAATTGACAATTTTTGAGGGTCAGATTACCACCCATGGAAAACAGTGCGCTTCCAGTTCCTGAACCTTCATTTGCCCCAAAAATGGTAACTCCATTTAAGATCAGTCGCTGATTGGAAGTATGGAAAAATTCAAATACTCTAAAGTGGTTTTTGGAACTGTCGGCTAAAACTTGTAAACCGTTACCATTAATGGTTACCTCACTGGTTATGGGTGGGAAAGCTGTCATCACACCACTTTGTATGACTGAAGCAAACAAGCCCACATTCACTTCTATCGTTGTGTCCTGATTTTCCATAGTTATCACATCACCACCATCACCAGCCGAACAGTTACCAAAAACACTGTCGGTATTGGCTGCGTGAATGGCATCCACCAATGTACAGCTTTGATTGACAATGATTTCAGCTGCTTCCCCCAAAGTAGAATAGTAGAAGTTTAATAATGCGATCCAAAATAAAATAATAAGGTGCTTGCTACTTTTCATGTTTTCCATTTTCATGATTTTTATGGGATTGAAGCGATTCAAATGCGCCTCAATCTGGCTCAAAGCATAATTATTGACTATAAAGCTCTCGATAGTGGCTTTGTTTACTGTTTCGATTTCATCATTCATAAATCTTTTTTGTTACAAGTGTCTTTCAGGCTCCATAGACTGGTGCAATACATCAATGATTTCAATGCGGTCAGATTTGATTCTGTAGTAGATGGTATGAGTACCAACAAATGAACTGAAATAGCCTGACTTTAATTCATCACGGATAAGCCCTAGATAAGTGTTTGCTGCCAGTGCTCGAAAACGGTTTAGAATATCCTGAAGATAAAGTCGGGTTCGCTCTTCGCCAAATTGTTGAATTGAATACGCTTTAATTTGTTTCAGGCTTTCCTGAGCCTCTGGTGACAGGATGTATTGAGTCATCAATCCATCAATGCTTGCATAAATTGTTCGCCATCAATACCTTGCCCTTGATCAAGTTGCAATTCACCTTTGGCCAGTTTTTGTCTGATCAAGTCCAATTTGGCTTCATGCTCCTCAAGCAATCTGAGGCCAGCTCTGACTGCTTCGCTGGTAGATTCAAACCTGCCTTGCTTGACTTTGCTCTCAACAAATTCACTTAGGTGATCCCCCAGGGTAACGCTGGTATTTCTGTGCATATTAAAAAACCGATGTTATGTGTATTAAATACTAATACAATTTTCAATCAAATTCAATCCATTTAGCCAATCGTCATCCCCGTCTCCGATCGCACAACTGTACAGTTAAAATTGTTTTCAACCAAGTCTACAGAAGTAATACCTTTCAAATATCAGCTTGAACAACCTAATCGTCATACCGGCGCAGGCCGGTATCTAGCGTCTTTCTGTTGATATTTCAGGTAAATACATATCTCTGTAGCCCTGACAGCAACTTTAAAGACACTGGATTCCTGCCTTGGCTCAGGTCACCCTCTCTTGCTTCGCAATTCACCTTGTCGCAGGAATGACGGATATGAAGGATAATATAAGTATTACCTACCGAAGAGTAGTGAGTCGGCTCGAGAATGACATCATTATATTGGCACAACTTCATGTTAAAATCTTTCCCTTTTCGAAAATCGAATCATGAATAAACACAATCACTGGATGGAAAAATACGGCGCTTTTTTGGGCTGGGTGACGCTGGGGATGGTGTTGTTCAGTTTTGTCACGGTGGTTTCTCGAAACTTGTTTAATGTGGTGTGGATTCCGGTGCAGGAACTGGCGATTTATTGTCATGCCACCGCTTTGATGTTGGGCATGGTTTATGCCTGGCACCATGACAAGCATGTACGGGTTGATGTGTTTTATCAAAAGTTTTCTAAAAGCACAAAAAACCGGGTTAATTTCTGGGGCACTTTGTTGCTGTTGATACCGATGATGGCTTTTGTGATTTGGTCTTGTTATCAGTATGTGATTGATGCCTGGTTACGGTTAGAGGGTTCGGGTGAAACCGGTGGCTTGCCCTTGATGTTTTTATTCAAAACTTTGCTGCTACTGATGCCCATCACCATGCTGGGTTATGTCTTGGTCATCTTATTCAAAAAACCAACTGAGGAACGTGGCTGATGGAAACCTGGTGGGCGCTGCTGTTATTTATCGCAGTTACTGGCGTGTTGATGGCCGGTTTTCCTGTGGCCTTTACCCTGGGTGGTGTCTCTTTGTGGTTTGCTTTGATCGGTTATCTGACCGGTTGGTTTGATGCTGATTTTATTGCCGCCCTGCCCAATCGTCTGAATGGGATTTTGAACAACGCTACCTTGATGGCCGTGCCGGTGTTTGTGTTTATGGGCGTGGTATTGGAAAAAGCCAAACTGGCAGAATCGCTGTTACAAAATATGGCTGCTTTGCTGGGCAGTAAAAAAGGCGGTTTGGGTTTTGCGTTGTTAATTGTGGGTATGTTGTTGGCGGCCAGCACGGGTATAGTCGGAGCC
>JAUHXW010000007.1 GCA_030426705.1 Gammaproteobacteria bacterium | reverse complement strand
GTTCCCAGGCCAGGGTCCTCAACAAATCGCCAAATAAACCGGCCGCGGTTACTTCAGCACCGGCGCCATAGCCGCGAATGATGAATGGCTTGGGCTGGTAATACTGGGTGTTGATGGCCAGGGCGTTTTCACCGTTTTCGATTTCATACAGCGGATGATCCTGAGCCACCGGGACAATCTTCACTGAGCATTTTTGATCCTTGATGATGGCGACATAGCGCAGTTTTTGTCCTTGTGACTCGGCGTGATCAATCATTGGCTGAAACTCGCTGTTATATGCTGGCAGCTTGTCCATAAATTCATCGCCATCAGTGATGTTGGCCAGATATT
The DNA here is from genome assembly GCA_030426705.1 of Gammaproteobacteria bacterium. Lineage (GTDB taxonomy): Bacteria > Pseudomonadota > Gammaproteobacteria > Xanthomonadales > Marinicellaceae > Marinicella. The sequence goes on along the minus strand of JAUHXW010000007.1, from coordinate 21,156 downwards.
CAGGAACCACTGCTTGTAGTTCCACATCGCTCAACTCCAAAGGTAAACCGGCTTCGCGCGCGATGACCAACACTTTTCTGGCCACATCCATACCATTCAAATCTTCGGCTGGATTGGGTTCGGTGTAACCCAGTTCCCGGGCTTTTCGAGTGGCTTCAGACAATGACAAGCCCTGATGAATTTCACCAAAAATATAGGACAATGAACCGGATAAAATTCCTTCAAATTGTAACAGTTGATCACCAGCTCGCAACAGGCTTTGCAGGTTGTCAATCACTGGCAAACCCGCCCCCACATTGGTTTCATAAAGAAATCTGCGCTGGCGTTTAACCGCCATTTTTTGCAATTGATGGTAGTATTCCAATGAATCGGTGTTGGCTTTTTTGTTGGCAGTAACCACATGAAAGTTGGCTTCCAGATAGCTCAAATAACTCATGGCAATGTCCTGATTGCTGGTGCAATCAATAATCACCGGATTGGTCAGGTGCGCCTCACGCACAAATCGTTTTAAGCGATCAAGGCTCATGCCTTCATTGCATTTTGCCAATGCATTTTGCCAATCATTCAAGTCAATACCCTTGGCATCTAACAGGCATTGTTTGCTGTTGGCGATACCCACCAGATTGAGTTCAATGTTCTGCTCTTTGAGCCAGGCTTGTTGTTTATTGATTTGCTTGATCAGTTCTTTGCCAACCGTACCACACCCAACCATAAAAGCATCAATGCGTGGTTTTTTCAAAAACAGCTGCTGATGACAAACCACTACGGCATCTTCAACACGCTTGGCGCGAACCACCGCCGAGATACTACGCTCAGATGAATCCTGAGCAATCGCGATGATGTTAACCCGTGCATGTGACAGTGCGCTGAAAAAGCGGCTGGCAGTGCCTTTTTGTTGGTGCATGCGATCGCCAATCAACGTGATGATGGCAAGGTTTTGTTTGCAGTCAATGGGTTCCAGCATGCCGCTTGCCAATTCCAGTTTAAATGATTGGTTTAAATGTTTAACCGCAGCCTGGGCTTCTTCACCTGGTACACAAAAACTGATGCTGTATTCAGACGAAGACTGACTGATCAGAATGACAGATATGTTGGCTTCAGACATACTGGCAAACACCCGTGCAGCCATACCAACCATGCCTTTCATGCCAGGACCTGAAACATTAATCATCGCCACATCAGACAAGTTAGAAATGGCTTTTACAGCTTTCTCTTTGGCTGTAGTACTGGAGATCAGTGTGCCTTGGTGATCCGGATTCATGGTGTTTTTGATTACACATTGGATTTGGTGCTTGGATAAAGGGGTGATGGTTTTGGGGTGTAAAACCTTGGCACCAAAATAGGACAATTCCATCGCTTCCTGGTAAGACATGTGTTCAATCAATTGCGCATGTTCGACCAATCGTGGGTCAACACTGTAAATGCCATCCACATCAGTCCAGATTTCACACACATTGGCACCCGCACAGACCGCCAGAATGGCTGCCGAATAATCTGAACCATTGCGACCCAGTAAGCACAAATCACCGTCTGGATTAACCCCATAAAAACCTGGCATGACGGCCAACTTTTCAAGTTGAGGATAACTTTGCTGAAACAAGGTCTGGCTTTGTTCGGTGTCGGCTACAGGTTCGTCGCTGGTATCGGTGGTGGTCAGGAATATTTTTGGGTCTATCACAGAAACCTGGTGCTGGCTGCGTAGCATCGTTGCCACCAACAGAGTGCTGAACTTTTCACCGGTAGCCAGGATTTGCGCCGCCGTGACTTTTGGACACCTGCCAATCAGGGCACAACCTTGCGCCAAATGACGTAACTGATCCAGTAATTGTGAAGTTTGTTGCTGACTGATGCTGACTTCGAAGCCATTTCTGAATCGAGCACAATCCGCACTGATGGTCAGCAATTGTTGACTGATTTGGTCAAACAGCTCGGTAAAGTCTGAACCGGCCTGACATTGTGCAACCAATTGCATCAGGGCATTGGTGATGCCTTGCGGAGCGGAAAACACGCCAGCTACAGATTCATCTTGTGATTCAATCAGTTCAACCACTTGGTTGAATTGTTCAGCGGTGGCCAACGATGAGCCACCAAATTTCATGATTTTCATGACGGTCTATTCTATATTTTTATTCAACATAAAAAAAAGCCCGTGAGTTGTTTCCAAGTCACGGGCTTTTAAGTTTTATCAACAACCAATCAGCACATGACCTTTTTCAGTCCTGTGGTAATGGTTGTTGTCGTAATCAAACGGTTTTGCATGAGGCCTATGTTATTGAGTTTGACTTTAAAAAACAACCTTTGATTGTGCTGATTTTAAAAAACATCAAAGGAAATGCCTAAACCAAAGCTGCGACCGCGGGTGAATGAACGGGTTATTGCATCACCTTGTAAAAACTCTGCTTCGGAATCCAGCAGGTTTTTGGCTTTGAAACTCAGTTTCCAGCGACCAGCAAAAGCATGGCTATAAACAAAATCAAGTTGGTTAAAGGGCTGTTCATAAATGTCTGGACGACCACTGGTGCCGGCTTCTGAAATCCTTTCGCCGAACTTATTGAACAACAAGGAAGCGCTGATGCCTTTGTCTTTGTTGTCATAGCCGAGTTGTACATTGATAACGTAGGGTGATTGACCTTGCAATGGTCGGGTGTTGTTGGTTTGACCGGAAGGACCGGAGGTGTCCAACTGAATTTCAGAATCAATGTAAGCATAATTGGCACTGATATAGAAGTTGGCCAGGCGGTCGTTAATGAATGAAAAATCTTTATAAACTTCAAGTTCAATACCGGCATTTTCAGCCGCCAGGGCATTCTGGAAACTGATGATGTTCGAAGAGCCGGGTAAGATGGTGATTTCTATGGGGTTCTCAAATTCTTTGTAAAACAGGCTTAAAGAAACAAACTCCCCCGGTGAAAAATATTTATCCCAGCGCACGTCATAGTGCGTGATTTTACCCACAATCAAATCCGGGTTGCCTATGACATTTCGATCAAGTACCGGATCTTTAAACTGAGCCGATGACAATTCCTTGAAGTCTGGACGAGTGGCCGTTTGAGAGTAATTTACCCTGAATTGATGGCTGTCGTTCATAATCCAGGTTCCTGAAAAAGCAGGAAACCAGTCATCATCGTAGAGGCTGGCGGTAATTGGGCTTTGGTCAGGGTCAAAAAGGCGGAATGTTGTGACGGATTGTTCGAATGTTTCTCTTCTGGCTCCGAGGGTGAAGCGCAGGTTTTCCTTATAAGCGTAATCAACACCGTAATACGTGCCCTTGATATCCAGGTTGGCAAAATAGTTATCAGTGGCACGGGTCACCTCAATCAACTGATAACCACTGAGATCAATAAAATCCGGATTCAGTATTTGGCTGAGTGGGTCATTCCTATCCACTTGGTTGGCTAAAGGGCCCACATCTTCAAAAACAAACCGTCTGATGTCTGAGTTTCTGTCTTTACCAACCCAGTTTTGGCCAAATTGCAGCAAAAAGTCATGATGGTTTTTGAAGGTTAACGGTAAAGACAAATCGTAGCGTATGTTGCGGCTTTGGTCGGTCAGGTTTCTGAAAACTCTAGAGTTGCTGTCATTCCTGGTTGAGAAGACGAAGTCACCTTCATCGCGTTGGTCATAACGGTAAATGCGGTTATCAGGCTCGTCAAAGGTGGCTTCAGAATCGGTGTATTGCCATTTAAAGAGCAAGTCAGAAAGTACTGGATAGCTGTGTTCTCCGAACAGCTGCATGGAGGTTAAATCTCGTTCTGACCAGCGAATTTCATAGATACGACGTGAATTACCCAAATCTTCATTGAATCCTTCGGCAATTTCAGCAAAATCCTGGGTGCTGCGCAACAACATGTAGTTACCTGCCACCTGATGAAAATCATTGAACTCAATACCGGTGGTGAAGAAACCGCTGGCGTTGATGTTACGGGAAGTGGTGGTGGACAACTCTTCACTGTCCAGGCTTAATTCAGTACCTGAAGAAATGTTGTAACTGCGTCGCAATTCTTGTCGGGTTTGGAAGTCGTTACCGTATTCCAAAGCGGCTGAAAAGCCTGCTGATGCCCCTGATTTTAAATCAAAACGCATGCCTCCGGCGGCATCAAAACCCATGCCTGGGTCAATGGTGCTGTTACGCAAATCATAATTGGAATTCAACGACTCACCCAATAATTCCAGTTCCTCTGGACTGAAGCCGCCTTCAAAAAACGGATTATTCGGTCGCAACTCGGTATCACCCGCAATGGCATCAGCCAACACCCGAGGCATGGCACGGGAACCATCATCAAAACCGGTCCAGTCACTGTCTCCACCCTGGTATTTCAATCCGTCTTTGCCGGTGGTCTGAGTGTTGTGCCCATAGGAAAGACCAAAATTCAAAAAGTTTTCTTCAGGTACATTGATGGTGCGCAACACCACCGAACCACCGCCAAACTCCGCGGGTAAATGCGAAGCATAGCCTTTTTGTACCTCGATACTTTCGATGATGCTGGTGGGAAATAAATCCAGGGGAACCACCCGACGGGTGGGGTCTGGACTGGGTAAATTGGCGCCATTGAGTAAAGTGCTGGAGTAACGCTCACCCAGGCCACGAATAAAAATAAATTTACCGTCAACCAAAGTCAAACCCGTGACCCGTTTCAAGGCACCAGCCGCATCGGAATCACCTGATTTGCTGATTTGTTCCATACTGAGGTAGTTGGCCACTGAGTTATTGGCACGCCGTTCTTCCAAAACTGATGCCAAAGAGCCTTCTATAAAAGGTTCAACCACCACAAATTCGGGTAATTCTGCACCTGCCGGAGTTAACTCCATGTTGATGACGTTTTCATCGGGGCTGCTGATATCGAGTTTGTTTTTGATTTGACTGTTGAACTGAGCGTGTAACACACTGATGTTGTAAGTGCCTGCTTTGACTTCGGTGTTGAAGCGACCTTGCTCATCAGTCACCAGATGATCTGATAAACCGGAGATGTAAACTTTAGCGCCCACCACCGGACGCTGGTTTTCCGCATCAACAATCACACCACTGACCGGTACCATGGGTGCATCTTTGTTTTCGTTGACCAGAGGCTGGCTGACCGGATTTTCATCGATTGAACTTTCTAGATCAACCAAAGGTTCAGCATCTCCTTTGACCTTGAAATCAATCAATAATTGCAACAATTCACCGGCTCGTAAATTCAAGTCGTGCGTATAAATTGTATGGTTCGATGATTGTAATGTTAATTGTTGCTGGCCTGCCGGCAGGGTTAAGTTGGCGGCCCCCAGTTCATTGGTGGTGGCTATTTTTTTTTGATTAACCAGCAAATCAATGTTGGCTAATGGACCGCCTTTGAGGAAGACCAGGACATTGATTTTGGCATCATCAGCAAATACTGTCGATGACACAGCAATCAAAATGATGGCATAAATGGTTTGTTTCATAGCTTTTCTGGTTTAAATTTGAGCTCACGTAAAGGTAAGCATATTGGGTTTGTATGTTGCTACGGTCTATCGGCAGCGCCAGGGTTCGTCGGCACAATCCGCCATGATTTTTCTGACTTCAACGGCTTTCTGGAACAATTGTGAGTCAGTGATGCGTGACAAATAGTTTTCAGCCTGATCATAGTCTCCGACCTTAAACAAGGCATAAGCCATGGCGTACAAAATGTTTTCGTCATCATCAATGCGTACCCGTTTGATGTCTTCTTCCATATTGGCTGCCTGTTCATAGTTTTCCAATTCAATCAGCAAGCCCAACCTTTGTTTCAGTTTTTGTTCCTGATTTTCTATCAGACTGTTCAAGGTCAATGCCAAATGCCTTTGCCCCGAACGACGGTACAATTCCGCCGCTTCACTCATCAATTCATTATCTATCAATGCCAATTGGTGAACGATTTTCGCTGCGGTGTTGTAGGATTGGTTGCTGATGTAAGTGGCGGCCAGGGCTTTGCTGACATCAGGGTCGCTTGGGAATTTCAATTTGGCACGTTCCAGGAATCGCAAAGCCAAAATCAAATTACCCGAAGCCCGCAAAGCATTACCAATCGCCACATAATCACTGGCATCGGCTTGTTGTTGCTCCAGGTATTGTTGACCGAGTTCAGCTGCCGTTGAATTCATGCCCAATTCGATCAGATAGAATATTTTGCGCCGCGTGAATGAAGCATCATCAGGGAAAATTAAGCTGGCCTGATCCATCACTGCCAAAGCCACTTCATACTGTTTCAGCAACCAGTGTGCCTGACCGCGCATATGATACACCGAAGGTATTCGCTCCACGGCTTGACCTGCACTGTTCAAAGCATCGATGGTCAATGGGTATTGTTCTGTAGCGAAGGCTGATTGTGCCAGGTAAACATCAATAACTGAATCCACTTCGCCCAGTTTTTTGGCTGCCAAAAAAGCATCAATCGCCGCCTGATGATCATTTTTACGTACTTGCAACAGGCCGGTCAGCACATGAAAACGTTGTTGATCAAATGCTTCTGCCTGCTGATTGACTTGTGACAAGGCGAATTCGGCACGTTCGAGGTTGTTGTCCTTGAGCATCAAAGATGCCAACTCAAGGTAATTCACTTCATCGTTGTTATCTTGCTTTTCTGTAGCGATAACTGTCGAAGTAAGCCCCGTAAGCACGGTTATCAGCAATAACTTTTTCATTTCTAATTAGATGCGATTAACTCAAATCAAAACGGATGCGTTGTTTGGCCCAGGATTTGACTGATTTGCCCTGATACTGTGCCGGTTCAAAACGCCATTCATTGATGCCTTGCATGGCCACATCATCAAACACCCCTTCAGGATAAGACTCAACAATTTTGACTTGTTCGATTTCACCTGTGATACCAATCAACAAGGAAAACACCACATAGCCTTCAATGCCTTTGGCGCGGGCTCTTGGTGGGTACAACATCGGTGCTTGCCAAACGGCTTTGGGTGATTGATCAACGGTATCGTCTGTCATAATCACACCACTACCATCACCGAGGATGTCGCCATCCAAACCATTCAAGCCGTCCATCGAGAAATCTGGTAAACCCAAATCCAGACCGCCCAAAGAGCTGTTCAAACCCAACAAAGGGGTTGGTGGAGCCGGGCGAGAGCGTTGAGGTTTTGGCTTTGGTTTGGCCTTTTTGATTTCCTGTTTGGCTTTGGGCTTTTGTTTTTGAATCTTGATGTTGGTCGATTCAATGCCTTTGGCCTGATCCAGTAAATTATCTGAATCGTTAATCAATAACAAGGTTCCCAGTACCAATACAGTACCAAAAGCCATGGAACCCATGGCGGCCAAGTTTTTCATGATTTTGTCTTTTGTTTTCATCATTGTGCTCCAACTTCATTCTCAGTGGCCACGCCTACGTCTGATGCGCCAGCAAGGCGAGCCTGATCGACGACTTCTACCAATTTGCCCGAAGGCACGTTTTCATCGGTGACCACCAACACGGATTTTTGTGTTTTGGTTTTCAATAAATCTCTTAATCTGGACTGAATCACCCAGGAACGGATGCTTTCACCATCGAGATACACCTCACCGGCGTTGTCGATATACAGGCGCACGGCTTTGGTTGAAGCGGTACTGGAACTGGAAGCAGCGGGGCGTTCCAAATCCAATTTCATGTCTTTCACAAAAGTGGTGCTGACCATAAAGAAAATCAGCAAAATAAACACCATGTCAATCAATGGTGAGATGTTTAAATCCTGAACGGTCTCTTTGCTTTCTCTGTATCTCATGATGTAGTTCTCATCGACTGTTTGTCAGTCTCAATGCCCGGAATTGGGCTGCATAAATAATCTTTCAGTTGCGCCATTTCGATTTCGAGCTGGCGTTGTTTTTTGTCTAAAATGCCGTTCACAATCAGGCCGGGAATGGATACTGCCAAGCCCATCTGGGTGGTAATCAATGCTTGCGAAATACCGCCAGCAATACCACCGGATTGTGAAAACAGTGACATGTCACCGAGCGAATCAAAGGTTTCAATCATGCCTGACACGGTTCCCAATAATCCCAATAAAGGTGCCACCAACACAATGGTGGTAATAAATACCCGGTACTTGCGGATTTCATTGGCTTCTTCAGCAAAAGCATCATCCAGATAGCGTCGCAAATCGGGCAAAGCATGAGCACGTAATTTCATGCCTTTGTGCAGTACCCTGACCAACACCCCTTCATGAGTAGGCAGCTGGCCTTTGAGGAAACGATCTACCAAAACCCTTGCGCTGCGCATTGAACCACGACGCAAAGCCATCATCCGGTAGCCCAAGGTCCACCACAGCACCACCGTGGCAATGATCAACGGCGGCATCACGTAGCCGCCCGAAGTGAAGTAACCTTGTAATTGTTGAATCAAATCACTCATGATTGATCAGGCAAACACCTTTTTATAAACATTGATGGCACGCAAGGCGGCTTTTTCCATGTCGTCTTTGATGCGCTCAGCCCAACCCGACAAAATATTGCCAAACAACAAAGCTGGAATCGCCACAGCCAGACCCACTTCTGTAGTGACCAATGCAATGGAAATGCCGCTGGAAAGTAGTTTTGGATCGCCGGTACCGAACTCGGTGATGATGTCAAAAGTAGAAATCATGCCAGTCACTGTTCCCAATAAACCCAGCAAAGGCGCCACAGTGGCAATCACAATAATCAGTGAGCCAAATCGATTCAGCTGGCCGGATTCATGCAGGATGGATTCCGACACGATGTCTTCGATGTGGTCACGATCGCGGTCAATGTTACGCAAAGCACTGAGTAACACCCGCGCACTTGAATTGGATTCCTTTTGCGCAATTTTGATGGCACCGTCAACATCCTTCTGCTCAATCTGATGAACCACACCAGACAGCAATTTTTCGGTACTGGCAGAAGCCCTGTTCAAAAAGAAAATACGCAACACAATCAGTAACAAGGCAAACAAACCCAGGCCAGCAATGATCCAGGCAATGATTCCACCTGAGTTAATCACACTGATGATGGTTTTTTGCTGCTTTTCTTCTATCGCTTTGATGGAAGATTCATACAAAAATATGGGTAACAAGCCTTGGTTATTTCCCGTGAATATACCTTTGGCAGCATCAGGGTCGCTGTCTTGCCAGACTTTGAATTGTCCTTCTCCTGCAGGTGCCAAAACCCCAGATCCTTGATCACTGTGACCATAAGAGGCGATGTGACCCACTTTCAGTATTTGCCCCTGAACCGAAGTACCATCGGTCAGAAAAAACTGTCCGGGTTGTTGGGTGATGCTGGCATGCTTGTGGATGGTTTGATTGGCCAAACCCACCAATGTATTAATTTTTTCTAAGTCACTCAATTTTTCATTTTCGGCAAAACCATCAAAGCCATGTTCGCTCATGGTTGATTGTGCCTGAATGATGGTTGAGTCAATCAAGCCCTGGTTATCTTGTGCCGATTCAGAATTGCGTTGAATCGCGAAGATTTCTTCTTCCAGTTGATTGGCTGTGGTTTCGGCATTCAATAATTGGTTTTCCAGACCAGAAATGACCGTTTCGATTTGTCGTTTTTCGGTGGCAGCCTGGGTTTTGAATTCGGCCATGCGTTTTTTGATGTTGTTGACCTGTGAAGTTAAAAACGCATACTCCTTTTTATATGCCAACAACAAATCTTGTTGCGCTTTAACAGGATCTGCTGCTGGTAAAGCTGATTCAGACTGGGTTGTTTCTGTGTTGTTCTCTTCTTGTGCCAAAACCATTTGGCATAACAACAGCAAAATAATAATCAATGATTTTTTCATGTGGGTACCTGCTTATCCCTGGTTGGGCAAATTGAGCGGCAAGGTGAAATAACCTTGGCGGATTTGTTTTTTCAATGAGTCAAACAACTGGGCAACTGCCTGGCTGTTGTTTTCATCTTCAAACAATTTGTATTGCCAGCCGTTGTTGTTGACAGCCTGACCATAGCGGTCGTCACGGGTTTTGAAGTACATCAACACAGTCCCCAATTTAGCGACATCAACCAACACTTGTTCACCGTTAAGGCTAATGGTTTGCGAATAAATGGCATTCTCACGAGCCAGACGCATTTCATCTTCCAGAAAAGCCCACAGGCGGTTGATGGCATGTTGTGAGGTGATTTTTCTGCCTTCCAAATCACGGACAATGCCTTCAATCACGCTTTTGCGCTCAGCTGGTTTAAAAGGAATACCTGCCGTGATGGCCTGTTCGATGTTTTGGGCAAGGTTCAGTACCTCTGGAATCATTTGTTCAGAATCCAGTCCCAGGCTTTTAATCTTTTCCTGCAGTTCCACCACTTCTGCTTGCGATTGCTTAATTTGCAGTTGTTTGCGGTCAATATTGGCTTCCAGTTCAGTCTTCCTGGTGTTCAGGTAAGTCATTGACTGGCTGTGCTCGGCTTTCAGAATTTGCATCTCTGCTTGCAAGTCTTCCACCTGGCCGCGCAGTGCTATCAGGTTGTTGATAAGTTTTTCATTATCGTCTTGTGCCCAGGCCAACTGACCACAAAAAGCAGCGCCAATAACAGCACTCTTTAAGGCGGAGGTTAAGTAAGTTTTGCGTGACATTTTTTGCAGCATCAATAATTGAATGCCGCAATTTTAAGTGTCAATTATGACAGTACGGTTACCGTTGAACAGAAAATTAATGATTGCTTTTATATATAAGGAATGGTTTTTTGTTTGTCACACAAACTTCACATTACAGTCATTTTTCTGAAACAAGCCGGACATAGAATGGCGGTTTTTGAAAATCAATTCAGAGGTATTTTGAGATGAAATTGGGTAAATTTAACACATCTGTAAAAGGTGCAATTTTAACAGGTTTGATGGCATCTGGCATGGCATCAGCCATTAATGTCGATACATTATTTGAAGGTCAATGGTATCGTGGCGGTGAAGACAATGGTACCGGCTGGAACCTGGACTACATCAAAGCAGGTCCTGAATCCGGTATTTTCTTTGCAACCGGGTTTATTTATGATGATGAAGGAAACCCAACCTGGGTTACAGGTCAGGCACCTGTTGTGGCTGGTCAGTCAGTTTTGGAATTTACTTTGTTTGAAGTAACCGGTGGTTCTTTCACTGATGCTAGTGATCGTTCTGTTGCGCAAGTTGGTGACATGACATTTGATGTTAAGAACTGTCGGGAAATTGATGTAGAAATCAGTAACCTGAGCAGCCAATTTAATTCAACCACTGACACCAGTTTCAGTTTGAGTCCAATCGATGAAGTTGCTGGTGTTGTACGTGATGCTTCAGTTTGTCCTTACCAAAGCACTTTCACAGGTTGCCCTTCTTTTGCCACGGCCACATCACAACCTAAAACCTGCGCGGTTCAAGGTACTTTAACAGGTGATGTGACATTTACCAATGACACCAACTGGGTGTTACAAGGTGGTGTTTTTGTCGGAGAAGATGGTGGTGCAACTGCCAACTTAACCGTTGAGCCAGGCACACGTGTTTTGGGCGTAACCGGTAATGACTTTTTAGCCGTTCAACGTGGTTCTAAGATCTTCGCCGAAGGTACACCCAATGCACCGATTGTATTTACCGGTCCTTTTGCCGCTAATGACCCATCTGCAGGTGCTGGTAACTGGGGTGGATTGGTGATTAATGGTCGAGCGCCCATCAATATTTGTGATGAAAGCGTACCATTTGAACAATGTGAAGATGTTGGCGAGGGCAGCTCAGGTAACTTCGGTGGTAACATGCCTGAAGATTCAAGTGGTGTTTTGAAATACGTTCGTGTTCAATTTGGTGGCTTCAGAATCAACGACGAAGATGAATTGAATGGTATTGCATTCCAGGCTGTAGGTTCTGGTACAGTGATTGACTATGTTCAAGTCCACGCCAATGAAGATGACGGCATTGAGTTTTTTGGTGGAACAGCTAATGCCAAGCACATTGTATTGACTGGCATTAAAGACGATTCATTGGATTGGACCCACGGTTGGGACGGCAAAGTTCAATATGTTGTGGTTAAACAAGACCCCAATGCTGCCAACGACAAAGAGCGTGGTATTGAAGCGGATAACTTTGAAGACAACAACGATGCGTCTCCTCGTTCGATGCCTTCAATTGCTAACGCCACATTCATTGGTGGTCCATCAGACAACAAAACCACCACAGGTATGGTTTTACGTCGTGGTACTGGTTTCAACATGACCAATGTCATCGTAACTGGTTTTGAGAAATGTTTGGACTTGGATTCTGATGCGACTTTTGCTGCAGCTGGTACACCCAGTGCATTGACTGGTACTGCAACCATGGAAAATACCATCATCAGTTGTGACGTAAACTTTGAAGAAGAAGATGGCGATGCGTTTACTGTTCAATCTTTCTTCGAGGCACAAATGGGTAATCAAGTGGCTGATCCAGCTTTGGATAACATTTATCCAACGGGTGCCACTCCATCAGTGATGCCAATGGATGCCAGTAGATTTGGTTCATTCTTTGACAAAACCAACTATGCAGGTGCTTTCAAGTCTAAAGCAGGTGCATGGACCAATGGTTGGACTGAGTTTTTGGATTAAAGTAACTGTTAAGGGATTGAATCAAGGCGTCCATTGGGCGCCTTTTTTTGGCTTAGATGTTCAAGAAAAAGCAGTGATGTCAAAAGTGTTGAGTTAACCAGCCAAACCAGATACCTTTGTTCAGCAGAAGGTGAGGCAAACAACAAAACCAATACAGATAAAACACCACTACAACTCAAGGCAGTGGCCATGGGTTTTGTTGACGTGTTAGTGGTGACCAAAAAATAAATCAGTAGTAACAATTGTAATGACAAGTAAAACCAACCTTTGAAGTAAAAGTAATCGAGGTGTTTATTAATCCAGGTTGTTACATGGCTATTGATGGTGTTGTTATTAAAAGTATGTCCATCAGGGAAATCTCTGTTATTTCTGGTGTAAAAAAAATCAATCGGTTGTTCAGGTGATTCTTTAATTCGTAACAAATGTGCACTTACTTCGGTTCGATGAGCCAAATAGGCCAATGGATGATTTTGAATCATTCCCAGCCAGGCCTTAAACAGTTTCTTGTTTTGTTGGTGGGAATATGGGTCAATCAGACCCGCGTTAACCCCGGCTCTCGTTTTGGTGAAAACATGGAGGTTGGTCCATGTCACATCGACTTCAGATAATTCATTAATGGTGATGTTTTTACCCGTGGTAAATTCGGGTAATAACATTTCATGGGTTTTTACCGAAACACGGGCCAAGTCCCACAAAGCCACTGTTTGCCACAAGGTGATTTTTTTGCTGTTGCTTAAATGGGTTATCAGTTGGGTTGTTGTTACACTGGCCAAAATAAACAGTACAGAAAATAGACTGGCCTTGAGCCAATGTTTGTTGCTGTTGTGGTGTTTGCAAAACAACACCACCAAATAAAAAACAACAGGTAATAAATAAAAAACTGCTTCAAATCTGAACATTGATGCAACTATTAATGTGACTGTGGCTAAAATGAGATCACGGTTTTTGGCTGATTGTTTATAAATTTGAATCAAACCCAAAGCCAAAAACAAAAAGGACATCAAGCCCACATCTTTCCATAAATGGGGCATGATCATTAAATTATAAGGCCAGAAAAAAACTAAAAATATGGCTACTGTCTTGAGCCAATAATTCCAGTTCAAGTGTGCCACAAAAATGATTAACCCAGTTAAAGCAATGATTTGAAACAGAAGGAACAACCCTCCGGGGCCGGGGATGATGGCATCTGTTAAAGTCCATAAGAAAACCATTACAATAGGACTGATGTTATTCCATTCACCGGATACTACCTGTGAATATTGAAACGCAGAATCAAAAGACATATAGCCCGGATAAAAAATATGGCATTGAAGTAACATTGCGATTAAAAAAATCGGCAAATAGTAGATATATGTTTTGTAATTTTTATTCATTAACCGTCCAAAGAATTAACTATAGCAAATACTTTATCTTAGATGATGATAGATTGACTCAGTAATATTATTTACAGAAAGAAGGAATGTCTTTGGGCCTTCATTCAAATTTGTTCCCGACTAATTTGAAAGCGGCCGCGGCAGACATGGCTTTTAACCTCGCGCTCTTCACCTCTGATTCGCTTCGCTCACCAACCGGCTCGGCGGGTCGAGCCGATCATCGGCTCTCCTAAGAACAGTCCAGACATTGATTCATCCAAATGGATGTGTTTTTTGCTCATAATTCAGCAACAATTCAGGGTGTTTTTGATAAGCTATGGTTTTCGAATGAGGACAGCGAGATGAAAAAAATAATTGTATTGATTGTGATTGGATTTTTATCGGCCTGTCACAACAGTCAACACAACAGACCAGATTATCAGGCTTTTATCCAAAGTGAACAGTTGTTGCAAAAAGATCGCATTCAGCAGTTCAGGTTTCAAGGATGGCAACCCTTGGATAACAGACATTTGATATTAAAAAGCTCACAACGAAAAAATTATCTGGTGAGGTTGCTTTCGGCTTGTACCGAACTGCCATTTGCTCAGAGCATCAAACTCAAACAAGATTTTGGCACCATTCTGAATGCCAAATTTGATTCCATCATAGTCCCAGGTCAATTCAAACAAGAATGTACCATTGATCGCATCTATGAATTATCAAAAGAGCAGAAACAAGCCTTGCTTGACTTTTCAAATCAGCCTGAAGAAATTCGCGATTGAATTTGAAATTTAACTTTTCTTAAATCGTGAAAGTAAGATCGGGGCTCAGCCGGCTTGAATACCAAGCAAACTGAGCCCGTCGAAGTGTTTTTTGGGCTCAACAGAGCTCCCTATGCTAATCTTTGATTTTATAAACCACGCCACCTTTCATCACAAAACTTACATGTTCTAATGATTTGATGTTTTCCAAGGGATTTTCATCAACAGCAATGATGTCTGCCAACAATCCTGTTTTGATTTGCCCTCTATCTTCTACGCCCAATAACTCGGCAGTGTGAAGTGTCGCAGAGCGAATGGCATCAACAGCGCTCATGCCCTTGTCCATCATGGCAGATAATTCATAGGCATTTTGACCGTGGGGAATCAGCGGGGAATCTGTTCCCAAGGCAATTTTCACACCGGTCTTTATGGCTTTGGCCAGATTTTCTTTAGCGAGTGGCAACACATATTTGGCTTTGGCGGCGATTTTGGGGTTGTTGTTATCAATGCCTGCCATCACAAAATCGACCAGGCCGGTGGTGGGCACCAAAAAAACATTGTGCTTTTTCATCAATTTCATGCCTTCTTCATCCAACAGCGAGCCATGCTCAATAGAGGCTACACCTGCCTTGATGGCTGCTTTGATGCCTTCGGTACCGTGTGCATGAGCGGCTACTTTCATGTGATGGCGATTGGCTTCAGCGACGATGGCTTGCATTTCTTCTTCACTCAATTGTTGTGCGCCTACGGTATCTTCCAGGGACATGACTCCGGCGGTGGCGTGCATTTTAATCACTTTCGCGCCGTGTTTGATTTGGTAACGAACAGCCTCAATGGCATCAGCCACACCATTGACAATACCGTGTTTAGGCTCCGGTTCAAATAAATTCTCAGACAAACCCAATGACAAATCCGCATGACCGCCTGTGATACTGATCATATGACCCGCTGGGATGATTCTTGGTGATTTAATCCAGCCGGCTTGCTCCGCTTCAGAAAGCGCCGCACCAATCAGTTCACCGGTGATGTGAACCTGGCCTACGTTTCTGACTGTGGTAAATCCCGCCATTAAGGTCTTTTCAGCATTTTTGGCAGCCCTGATAGCACCTTTGCTGGCGCTTTCATTGGTAATGATGGTGCCAAAACCATCGTTATAATCCAAATCCAAATGTGTGTGCATGTCCATCAAGCCCGGCAAAATATATTGTCCTTCAAGTTGAATCACCCGCCAGCTGGGGTCGACGGTTTCGGGATTGATGTCTTTGATGAACTGGTCTTCAACCAGAATATTCGCAGGTTCGACCAGTTTACCGGAGTCAACATCGAGGTAAGCTTTGGCCTGTAACAAAATGGTTTCTGCCTGTAAGTTCGCATTGAACAAAAATAGTAGGGTAATCAGAATTTTCATTGGAGGCTCCGGTAAAAATGACAGAAACATCCTACCATAAGCCGAGGTGGTACTGGTTGTATTTGTAACACGACTAAAGTATGGGCATCTCTTTGAATCAGTTTCATGACAATTGGTTCCCCTATCATTACAATGAACCAACCCATAAACAGAGATAGCCATGATGTGTAAAATTTCAGCGATTGCCGGGTTGTGTTTGAGCGCACAGGTGGCCGCAGGAGCACGATTTGCAGGATTGACTCAATTGCTTGGCAGTCAAAAGTCAAACAAGTACCTATGGTTTAAATTTGGATTCCAAGCGCCAGATGAGCTGACAAATTTCTGAATAATGAAGACGTTTGCAGGAATTCTGGTGTTGGTGCTGTTTCACCAATTGGGTATGTGGTTGATGCATATGATGCAGTGGCCCATTCCTGGTGGCGTAGCAGGTATGGTGTTGTTGTTTTTAAGTCTGTTGTTGTTTAAAAAACCACCGACAGTGATAGCTGCGGGTTCGGGGTTTTTGCTGAAATATTTGGCACTGTTATTTGTGCCTGCTGGTGTAGGCATCATGTTGTTATTTGATTTGTTGGCCAATGAATGGCTGGCGATGTTGGTCAGCATGGTATTAAGCACGGTGATTTCCCTGGTAGTGACTGGCTTGCTGTTACAAAGAATGGTCAAAAAAACCAATGGCTCAACGCAATCATGAGTGTAGTTTTCAACCAATTGATTAGTTTCCTACAAAGCAATCCTTGGTTGGGTTTGTGTATGACGCTGGGAGTGTATTATCTGGCTCATGTGCTGTATCAAAAGTGTGGACAACAACCTTTGTTGCATCCTGTTTTGACCTCCATCATTGTAATTATTGCTGGCTTGGTAGCAGCAGGTTTTGATTATCAACAATACATGGTCGGCGGTCAGTTGATTCATTTCTTCTTAGGTCCGGCGACGGTGGCTTTGGCTTATCCTTTGTACCAGAATTTGGATTTGATTAAACAAATGTGGTTACCTATTTTGGTGACTGTAGTGGTGGGCGTATTGGTTGGTGCGACCGGTGCAGTCGGTTTGGCGCAACTTTTGGATGCCAGTCATGCCACGCAAATGTCGCTGGCACCGAAGTCGGTCACCACGCCAGTGGCCATTGTGGTCAGTGAACAATTGGGGGGTATTCAAGCCTTAACTGCTGGTTTTGTGATTATTACCGGAGTGGTTGGTGCGATGTGCGGCAGTTTGATTTTTAAATGGTTGGGTATTGAAGACCCGAAAATAAAAGGTATTGCCATGGGTGTATCGGCGCATGGTGTAGGAACAGCAAGGGCTTTACAAATTCATCCAGTGATGGGCGCTTTTTCTGGTTTGGGAATGGCCTTATCAGCCATGTTAATCGCTTTTATTTTACCTCCCTGGATGCATCTATTGGGCTGGACTTAGAAGGCGTGATCTAAACGTGGCATTGTTATGTCGTTAATATTTGATTGTTGCGTGGGAAATTAATTTGCTACAATCAAAGAAAAGGGTTGTGCCGATGAACACAGAAATCAGCAGGAAACGTATTTACTCTTTGGATATTCTCCGGGGTTTGGTCATCATTCTGATGGCCATTGATCATGTCAGGGATTTTTGGTCGGTGGAGGCCTTTGCCCCCGAAGACCTGACCCAAACTTCACCAGAGTACTTTTTTACTCGCTGGATCACCCACTTTTGTGCGCCGGTCTTTGTCTTTCTGGCGGGTACTTCTGCTTTCCTTTATCAACAAAAAAATCAAAATACCGCAACGCTGAGCAGGTTCCTACTGGTTCGTGGCTTGTGGTTGATTTTCATTGAAATCATTGTGGTCAATTACAGTTGGACTTTGGGATTCTTCTGGAATGAGTGGGGCTTTTTCTTGCAAGTCATTTGGGCAATAGGCATTGCAATGATTGCTTTGGCAGGTTTGGTTTGGTTGTCTGACAAAATGATTCTGATGATAGCCCTGTTAATCATTTTTGGTCATAACTTGTTGAATCCAATTGTGCCTGCTGACATGGGGAGTTTTGCATGGCTTTGGAAAGTGCTGCATGAAGGTGGTTGGCAAGGTCTGAATGAGGCCGGTAATTGGGGCGTGTTCTTTGCTTATCCCATTGTGCCCTGGATTGGTGTCATAGCAGCTGGTTATGTGTTTGGTCATGTGATGTTATTCGATGAACAGAAGCGAACCCGATGGCTGTACCGTCTGGGTGTTGGTGCCATTGTGCTGTTTGTATTGTTACGTTTCAGCAATTTCTATGGAGATACGGCTGATTGGGAATCACAAAAAAATGCCTTGTTTTCTGTGATGTCTTTTCTGAATACACAAAAGTACCCGCCTTCGTTGTTGTATTTGTTGATGACATTGGGTCCTGCATTTTTGTTACTGATTTTCTTTGAAAAAGTATCCGCTAAACTGTTTGAAATTCTGCGCGTATTTGGTCGTGTGCCGTTTTTCTTCTACGTATTACACTTCTTTGTGATTCATTGCTCTTCTTTGATTTATTTCAAGGTGGTTCATGGAGAATGGTTTGATTTGGTCAATACCAGAAACCCACAAAACTGGCCCGAATTTTACCAACCATCCTTATTGAGACTGTATACCGCCTGGTTTGCTACGGTGTTGTTTTTATATTTTGTCTGCAAATGGTTTGATCGCTATAAATCAACCCATACACAATGGTGGCTGAAGTATTTGTGATATTAGCCTGTGGTTACCGCTCAACGGTTAATACTGGGATACTGTTATCACGAAGTATTTGATTGAATTTCTCCCAAAGTTTGTTTTGTTCGCTGCCCCAATGATGAAATCCATAGGTAAAAATATTGGCGATGCCATTACTGATCCTATGCTTGTGGCAGTCTGGTAAGTTGACTTTCAGTTCAAACTCCAGGAAATGCGTGTTTTCTCGAGTTTGTTGAGATGACAGCATCCGATAAGAGGTGTAGCCTCCTTCAATAACAGTGACAGGGATGCTCCAATGGGTGATTCCTTTTCTGACTTTTATGTGCTGGTTTTTTTGAAAACAGACTGATTGATTGTTGGTCACAAAATAGTAAGTTAATAAAACCAAGACAAAAATTAAGCCTAAATAAGCAAAATAATCATTTTTGAAACTGCTGAATGGTAGGCAGCAAAGACCAATGACGCAGGCAAGAAAAACAACAACAAAGTAAGCTTCTGGTTTGGTGTAAATCGTAACAGAATCATTGGCTTGATTGGTTTTAAACTTAACTGGGCTGACCAAGGAAATCATTTTAACGCACTGTGGACTTTTGATTCTTTTATTTAACCAACAGACTGATGCGTTATCGGTGTAGCCAATGACAAGCCATGCTCGGTTTGCAAATCGAAGGCAGCACGGTTGATGGCATAGCGGGCTTGTTTGATGCGGTAAACCGATTCAACACGATAATTCATGCGCCACAAAATGGCATGATCGCCCGGATTAACCAGTACCAATCGCGGTGTTTTTTCCGGATCCAAATGCTTTTCTAACTCACAGGCTTTGGCCCACACCGCCTGGATGTAGTTTTCGACTTGTTCTGAAGCTGTGTCATAGCCAATGTTGAACTCGACATAGTCATTCCAGTGTGGGGAATCGACCTTGTTCAGGATTTCTACAGGCACTGCGCGCAGTTTTGAATTGGCCACGATGATGTTGTGCTTTTGTATCACATCATGAAAAGTGGTTTCGGTCAAAGACATGCGTCTGACCACACCAAACACGCCCAGTTGTTCAATTCTGCAAACCACACCAGGGCCGATTTCGCCTTGATGCAACATGATTAATCCGGCGACTGCATCATGAGCCCAGGCTTCTTTGGTGCCAAACAAAATCACCAAAACACCACCAATCACGCCAGTCGCCTGTAACCACGAAGTGACCTGCCAAATATTGATAAGCAATAACAATGAAACAGCAATGGTTATCAACAGGATGATGATGTAGCCCATCTCTGATTGATAAGTTCTGGATCGGGTTTCTTTGCCTTCAACAGTGCGCACCTTACCATATTTTCGGATGGTCCAGGTGTGCGAAAACTGGGTGAATAAATAGCCCAATAAAAACACCAGTCCGGTTTGTGAAACGCGTTTGAAAAACTCGCTGTGACCGTGATCATAGATGATGTAATTCCACAGCCAGTCAAACAAATAAATCGACCACAACAACACATTCATCAAACGTAAATTTCTGGCTCGTTTTGTGTTCAGTGCTTCGGAATCAGATGGTACGATTTTAGAAAATAAATAACCGGCCAGCACAAACAAACTGATATTCAGCACAATGGCCACTTTGCCAAAGACTGACAGGCTGTTGAAATAATAAATCAGTGAATCAATCATTGCTTCACGATGTGGATGTTGTATTGTGCTAATTCCTTGAAAATGGCTTCAAACCAACCGCGATTTTGTCCTATGATTTCCGGTGGTAACACCCCGTGTGGTAAATCATGGTTCAAAGCCAAACGCACGCCGGCAGCACAAGTATAACCGGTGGTTCGGGCCATTGAAGACACGTTGTTCTCATGGTCATAATGGTCAATCAATTGAAATGTTTCTGCCATGTTCTGGCCATTTTTTAAACCACTGGCAGAAATTTCCATCACCGTTAAATCGGGCTCGTTTTCAGCAAATTGCCATTGTTCCAGCAGCACTTTGGCGGTGGCTTCACGGTGTTCGGGTTTGAAAAAGCCTGCATCAATCAGCTTTTGAATGAAACCGGCATGGCCGTTGTAGCGCACGGTTTTTTCTGCCATATTGGGGATGTCTACGGTTTGTAACAGCGAACGCAAACCATCGGTGTTAAAAGCTTCCATGTGGCCCACACCTTTGAAATAAAGGGACTCAATTTCACTCATCGCCGGTAAAATGATTTCCTTACCATTTCGCATCATGCGAGCAGGACGGGTGTATTCTTCAATCACATCCAATGGGGCAAACGGTGCTTTGTACTCAAATGGTTTGAGGCGCTCAACCGGCACTCCACCGACTTTACAGGCAAAAGAATCAACGGCGTCGTATTCGCTGACAAAATGCCCGGCATAGAGGTTTGAAATACCCGGAGCCAAACCAAAATCAACCAAAGCGGTCACGCCATTGGCTTTGGCCAACTCATCCAACTCAAGTGCATCTTCAGCAAAAAACGAAATATCAACGATGTT
>JAUHXW010000288.1 GCA_030426705.1 Gammaproteobacteria bacterium | reverse complement strand
CACTTGACTGGATGCCGATTTATCTCAGTTCAGTTATTGGTTGCTTCTTCCTGTTAATTTCAGGCTGTTTACAATGGAAAGATGTCACTCAGGCATTGAGCACGCAAGTGGTGTTCATCATTGTGGCCTCTCTGGCACTGGGCACAGCTTTGATTGTAACTGGCGCTGCTGATTTTCTGGCTAATTACTTTGTGGAGGTCACTGAAGGCATGTCACCAGCTTTTATTTTGGGTGGTTTGTTGTTCAGTATGGGCATTTTCACCAATATCATATCCAACAATGCGGCTGCCGTGATTGGAACGCCCATCGCCATCAGTATCGCACAACGACTGGGCATGCCTGTTGAGCCATTTATTCTGGCAGTATTATTTGGTGCAAACCTCAGTTTCGCCACACCGATTGCCTATAAAACCAACCTGCTGGTGATGAATGCGGGTGGTTATCAGTTTAAAGATTTTCTTAAAGTGGGTATTCCTTTGGTGGTGATTGTTGGCTTGCTATTGACCTTGATCCTTTCCTGGTTTTATGGGTTATTTTGATCAACAAGGCTACCAGGAATCGGTTTGAGGACCTTCCTCAGCACCAAAAATACTGTTTATACCTGGAGAGCCGATGATCGGCTCGACCCGCCGAGCCGGTTAGGCAGTGAATGGAATCAAGGCGGTTTTGCGTAGCAAAGAAGCCTTGATGCAAAGAGCGTTTAGCCGTGAGCGTACGCGGCCGCTTCCGCTCCATGCTCACGCGACAGACCTGCATCCATGCAGGCCAATCAGAGGTGAAGAGAATAGCCAATGAACTTATGGCGGTTTTGCAAAGCAAAGAAGCCTTAAGTGAATGGCGTCATTCGTGCGAGGTTAAAAGCCATATCTACCGCGGCCGCTTTCAAATTAGTCGGGAACAAATTTGAATGAAGGCCCAAAGACATTCCTTTTGCATTCGTGAACTAGTTTTCCAGGGGTAATAAGTAATTCCTGCCATTGCGGTAAATGGTCAACATGGGCGCTTTGTTGGTTGACTTGATACCCTGGGTCAGCTGTTTCAAGCTACTGATCTCATCCCGATTAACTGCAGTAATCAAATCACCTGCCCTCAGACCTAATTCCCATGATACCGAGCCACGTTCTATTTCTTCAATCAACACACCCTGGTAACGGTCTCGATATTTGGCTGGTAAATTCATCAACAAAGTACCTTTCAGTAAAGCATGCAGTTCATCACCACTGAGTTCATTACGGTCAGCTTCAGTAATCAAAGTTCGCACCACCTTGGCTTTGTCATTTCGCAAGTAATCAATCACAACCTGGGTATTGAGCTCCAATAACCCTTCATAGTTTTGAAACTGTTTCTGGCTGGTGATTCTGTCACCATTGAGTTTGGTGATGATGTCACCTGCTTGCAAACCGGCCCGGTCAGCCGGTGAATCAGGATCCACAGATGTGACCAACACACCTTGTTTTTGCCCCACATCAAAAGCACGAGCCAATCGTTCAGTGATGTCCTGTACACCCATTCCCAGCGAACCACGTCGCACGGTGCCGTATTCAACCAATTGTCGCATCATCCTGGCAGCCAGTGAAGAAGGTATGGCAAAACCAATGCCCACATTGCCACCAGAAGGGGAAAAAATGGCGGTATTGATACCCACCAAGGCACCATTCAAGTCAATCAGCGCGCCACCAGAGTTACCAGGATTGATTGAAGCATCGGTCTGAATAAAGTTTTGGTAACCCAAACCGCTGAGACTGGTTCTGCCCAAAGCGCTGACTATGCCCGAAGTGACTGTTTGTCCCAAACCAAAAGGATTACCCACCGCAACCACAAAATCACCCACGCGTAGCTGACTCGAATCGGCCAATGGCAGTGCAATGAGGTTATCGGCTTCAATTTGAATCACCGCCACATCGGTGCCATCATCTGAACCAATCAAAGTGGCACTGTAAGTTCGACCATCATGTAACACCACCGAAATGTCATCGGCATTATCAACCACATGATGGTTGGTTAAAATAAGGCCTTTAACCGCATCCACGATCACGCCTGAACCCAATGACTGAGTGACCCGTTCTCTGGGTGTATTGGGCAGGCCATAAAACCAAGAATAAAACTCACTGTTGCGCGAGCGAACATACTGTACAGATTTGGTGTTGATGTTGACCACCGCTGGAGTGACTTTTTCCAAAATGGGTGCCAGTGATGGTACTGGTTGACCATTGACCGCGGCAGGCAAAGTAGCTTTTGCAGCCCCCAAAACAAATACCGATAAGAATATGATGATTTTTTTCATGGTTATTTCTGATGATTTGAGTGAATTAAAGTTCCTATAACTACCTCATTCTCCTAAAATAGTCGCTTTAAATGAAATTTCAAGCCAGGAACCCTGCCGATATGTTTATTAATCAGCTTGAACAAGCACAAGAGAAAAATCAATCATTGGTGTGTGTAGGACTCGATCCCAACGAAAAAAAAATTGCGGCCTTAGGTATAGAATTGTCTGATTGGCTTGAACAACTGGTTGATACCACGGCTGCGCATGTTTGTGCTTTTAAACCTCAAATTGCTTATTTTGCGGCCATGCAAGCAGAGCAGGAACTGACTGATATTATCAGCTACATTCACCAGAAACATCCTGACATCCCGGTGATTCTTGATGCCAAACGTGGTGATATTGGCAGCACCGCTGAACAATATGCACGTGAGGCCTTTGAACGCTATCAGGCCGATGCTGTCACAGTTAACCCGTATATGGGTGGCGATACCATTGAACCTTACACCCAACATAAAGATAAAGGTGTGGTGGTGTTATGCAAAACATCCAATGCTGGTTCCGGTGAATTACAAAACCTCAAACTAGCCAATGGTGACACCTTGTTTGAAACCGTAGCCAAAAACGCTGTACACAATTGGAACCAAAACAACAATGTCTTACTGGTTGTGGGTGCCACGTACCCCGAAGAACTGGACAACATACGACAAACAGTCGGCGACATGCCTCTACTGATCCCCGGTATCGGGGCACAGGGCGGCGATGTTAAAGCCACATTAGAGGCTGGTTTAAGAGCAGATGGCAAAGGACTGATCATTTCTTCTTCCCGGGGCATCATTTATGCAGGAGACCACCCGGATAATTTTGCATTAAAAGCGCAACAAGCCTGCATTGAGTTAAAAAACACCATCAATCAATACCGCTGAACATTTATTGATTTGTTTTTTGCTTAACTTCGTAATGATAAATATTGCCATCGTAGTAGCGCTTCAACCCATTTAAGGTGCCATACCAAATGTGTCCTTTGGCATCTTTGCTGATACCAAAAATCATGCCTTTTTCTTTAACAACTTGCATCGGGTACGAGCTGTCTTTGAATAAATTAACCACCCAGGTTTGTGCCGACAGGTCTTGAGAACTGGTTAAAAAATTGCCCGAACTGTCCTCAAACACATAACCGGTAAAGGCCTCAGAATACTGAACAAAACGCTGGTAATCATAACGCCAAAGACCATTACTTCCAGCCAACCACAAATCACCTTTTGAGCTCTTTATGATTTGCCTGATATTATCAAATGACTGACCACCTGTATTTTCAATGGTTTTGAAAGTTTTAAATTGGGGGTCATAAATAACGGCATGACTGGTGGTGCCAATCCAAAATTTACCGTTGTCATCCTGAATAACCGTGTTAACCCGATTATCAGGTAACCCTTCATCAGTGGTTAAATGAGTGAATGTTGAGCCATTAAAAATACTGATACCACCTTCTGTACCAATCCAGATGTGACCAGCATGATCCTCATAAATATTGGTCACCCGATCATTGATTAACCCATTACTGATGTTGTAATTTTTAAAAGTCAAACCATCGTAATGATAGACCCCAGAACCTATAGAGCCGAACCAAAAATTGTTTTGACTG
>JAUHXW010000287.1 GCA_030426705.1 Gammaproteobacteria bacterium | reverse complement strand
TATTCCATTATTCGATGCCACAGAAAGTCACATCAAAGCAGCTGTTGAATTCGCTCTGAATTGAAACGCAGATCTTCATGACTTCATCCACTGTTGTCAGCCTGATAAAAAAATTATGATAAATGTGTAACCAATTTGTGCGACTGGCACTATAAGTCAGTAACACAA
Source organism: Gammaproteobacteria bacterium (assembly GCA_030426705.1). Taxonomy (GTDB): domain Bacteria; phylum Pseudomonadota; class Gammaproteobacteria; order Xanthomonadales; family Marinicellaceae; genus Marinicella. The sequence goes on along the minus strand of JAUHXW010000287.1, from coordinate 3,764 downwards.
CTATTTTGGAGTACCACATGAAAAAGACCTGCATCATTATTTTGACCCTGGCCTTATTTTGTTTTAACAGCAAAGCCAGTAACTACAACCAAGCCAACTGGTTTTTGTCCGTTGATGTCGAGCAAATTAAAAACACCCTGTTGCCTTTGATGCCCAAAACATCTAAAGGAAAAAATAATTTCAGTTTTGAAAACAATTTGCCCAAAGAATTAAAAAAACTCACCTTATATGGTCACAGTGAACAAGAAGATGATTTGACCGTAATGGCAACCGGTGATTTCAGCGTATTTTCTCTCAATGATTACATCACCGACACCTTATACCAAATCAATGGTGAATCACCGATTTCATTGCAAAACACACAAAATTATCATGGCATCACCATCAATGAATTCGTTGTTGATGAAAACGAAGACGGCAAAAAAGACAAACACAATGCTGCTTTCTACAGCGCGAAACTGGATAACAATCACATGGTCATCAGTTTGGTAGAAGATGAAGTAAAAAACTGGATTGACCAAAGGTACAGCCTCAATGATTTGCACCAATCGGACCTGGTTTCTTTGTTAATTAACATTGAATCAGCCATGGCCCATATGGGCGCAGATTTGAGTAAAAATAGCCAGCCATTTAATTCTGCCATGTTCCAAAAAATCAATCAGTTTTCCGCCAGCATGTTTGAGGCGGCCACGGGTAATGATTTGTCATTTGAAGCCGCCTTATCAACCAGTGATGAAGCCACTGCCAAACAGTTACAGCAAGTCATCAATGGTTTGATTGCCATGAACGCCTTGTCTAACATGGATGAGAACAAACCTGCGTTGTCAGCTTTGATGACTGGTATCAACATTGATGTACAAGGCAGTAATTTGTTAATCACCACTTCTTTGCCATACAGCTTAATTCCTGAAATGGACATTGACTAAGCTCATAGAGACCTTTGTTCGATTCATGAACAAAGGCCTCTAATATTTGTTTCGATGACTGAACAACAACTCATCAAAAAAGCGCAACGAGGTGCCACCGATTGTTTTTCACAATTGGTGGCTTCTTATCAGTTGCGCTTATACAGTTATTTATTGGCCAGATGTGCCCACTACCAGGAAGCAGATGATGTGCTTCAGGAAACATTTATCAAGGCTTATCAATACCTGAACAGTTACAATCCAAAATGGCAATTCAGCACCTGGCTGTTCACCATTGCCCGCAGAACCATAGCCAAATACCAAACACAAAATCAGCAACACCAAACCATCAATGATGAAGATTGGATATCAAACCAAAACCCTTACGAAATTGATCGCGAAAACATTTGGCAGCTGATTAAAAAACAATTGAAACCCAAAAGCTGTGATGTGCTGTGGTTTTTTTATGTTGAACAATACAGCATCAAAGAAATCTCACAAATCATGAAACAATCAGAATCATGGGTGAAAACCAACCTACATCGCAGTAAAATAAAACTTAGTAACAACTCGGCATTGGAATTAATGTTGGAGGCTCACTGACTATGAAAGACAAACTTGAACAAACCCTGAAACAAAACGCAGAGGCCATCAAAGCACAAGCACAAACGCGCTTGCAGCAAACTGACTTCAGCCAATCGATTGAACAAAGACTCAAGCAACAGACGAATAAACCTCGTGTTTGGTGGTATGGAATGGCGGCTGCTGTCAGTCTTACAGTGATCAGCTGGCTGGTTTTTCAACAACAAAAGCAAACAACTGAGCCTGTTATTCCGGTTGAGATGGTCAGTCAACCACCCGTCCTATTAAACCTGCAACAAATTCCCATAACGATTGAACACAAAGTCAATCAGCCGTTGATTCAGGAACAGCAAGCCATTTTTACCGATCTCAAAAGACTCAAAGCACAGTTGTTATCAATCTGACGATTAAGTGATTTAAAACGTACTGACTGATAAACTGTTGACTTTGGCTGATTTAACCTGCTCAACAGCTTTGACCAACTGATCCACTTTAATGGATTTTTCCGCCATCAATTGGGCTGTGAGATTTTCGTTTTCTGCCCGCATTTGTGACAAACGGGCTTCAATGCCATCCAAAGACACTGCCTGATTATTGATGGTGAACTGATCCTGAGCCAGTTTAATCAAGGCCATATCCGCCACATCAGCAGGTACATTAGACTGCATGGTTCGGCTGATTCCTATACCGGTTTCTTTAACAAAGGACGTGGTGACGATAAAGAAAATAAGCATGATGAATACAATGTCCATCATGGGAGTGATGTTAATTTCTTCGTTTGATTCTGTAGTTCTTAACATTTTACGCACAGTGATTTCCTCATGATTTAATGATTGTGACTGATACCAAAACTTTTAGTTCATTCTGTACTACACATAAAAAAATGCATTTATGCCAAGTTGTTCAAAAAAACCGCTGTGATTTTCAGCTTAAAATGGGTGCTCTTTAAAGCCAGCCGAACTGAAATTTGGCGGAATACTTCATTTATTGTCAGTCGTTGTTTACCAAAGGTGTCCATATGATTCAGAGTTCCAGTTATTTAAATAGTTTGTGGGTGATTTTAGGTTTGTTGCTTATTGCTGGCTTTTTTGTCTTCAGGTTTTTACTTAAAACCCAACGCATTCAGCACTTACCTGGTTTCTTTGAAACGCCCGCTGGTGAGTTTTTGTTGAATCGCGGATTCATTGTGGGCGTGGTGTTGATTATTTTTGGTGTGTTTCTAAAATACAACGCATTGACCAAGGCCGAACAACAGCAAGCACAAATGATGATAGCCACAGAATACCGGGCCAATGTAGATGCCATTCAATCTTTGTCTGAAAACATCCAAAATTTAATTGAATCTCACCAAAAAGTCACAGAACGTTTATACTCACAAGACAATGAAATTTTGACCCTATTATTTCCTGCAGACTCATATCTGAATGAGGCAAACACTCCGGTCAATAAATTGGTGGATAGCGCGTTCAAAAATCTTAAAGATTCGGACCTGTTGCACAACCAGGCCGCCATGGAAAAGTTCAATGGCTTTAAAAACAAGTTAAAACCATTCATTAACCAGCAAATCACAGAACTCAAAGTCATGGCAGATCCTGACAATGAAGCTTACCCCATCAAACAATCGTATTGGGATTCATTCAAAGAAACATTTGCTGAGATAGATGGCAAAAATCCCCAGGAAATTGCCGGCAGCATAGAACAAATGAAGCAAGCTCGCGTGGAGTATGTGGCAGTGCTCAAACAAGCTGAAGCTTACCTGGCTCAAGTCAAAAGTTTTGTCGGCCGCGACAGCTTTATCAGCAACGGTGACATTTATGAAACCATCAAAATAGAACGTGAAAGTCTGGACCGATTGAATCAGTTTTATACAAAGCTGAGGTCACTGAATCAATCTGTGGAAGCTATTTTGAAAAATATTCCGTAAGTACTTTAGGAATTAAGATCTTTAGCTTTCTTCACTCAACTCCAACCACTCCATTTCATATTCATCTAACTCGGTTTTGAGTTCGGTGGATTGTTCCAGTAGTTGTTGTAGTTTTTGCTGATTTTCCGGATCGTAGATGTCGTCTTTGCTGAGTTGCTCGGTGACTTGGTTCAATTTGTCGGTGGTTTGGTCTATCAGGCGTTCAAGTTTTTGCAGGCGGTTTTTTTGCGCTTTGCCCGCTTTGTGGTCTTGCTTTTTATTGACTGGTTCGGTGTTACTGTTCGCAGCTTCTTCAGCCTCAGCCTGTTTGATTTGTTGTTTGATAAAGCTTTGGTATTCATCTAAATCACCAT
>JAUHXW010000006.1 GCA_030426705.1 Gammaproteobacteria bacterium | reverse complement strand
TTCCTCACTGCGTAACAATCGAGCAATTCCAAAATCAAGTAACTTGATCTGTCCTTCTTCATTAACCAGGATATTACCTGGTTTGATGTCACCATGAATCACCAAATGCTGATGGGCAAATTGCACTGCAGCAAGAATGTCCATAAATAAAGCTAAACGCTGTGTCAGGTTTAGTTGTTTGGTTGTACAATATTCAGTGAGGTCTGTGCCATTGACCCACTCCATGGCAAACCAGGAATTCCCCTCTTCGGTTTCACCTGAATCATACAGTTGTACAATATTCGGATGATTGAGGCTGGCCAGTATTTTTTTTTCGTGGGCAAATAGTGTCTGATTCTGAGTAAAATTCATCCCCATTTGAATCATTTTTATAATGACCCGGCGTTGGAATTCACCATCGGCACGACGCGCCAGAAATATGCTGCCCATACCGCCCTGCTTAAGGATTGAAATCACTTGATACGGACCAAACTGACGATCTCTAAAGCAGTGATCCTCGATTTCATTAAGCTGAAATGCATGGGCATCTGACATCATGCCATCCAGAAAATCGCTTGATGCTTTACTGGCATGTAGCAAACCATTGACTTTATCCAGCAAAGCCTGGTCCGCTCCGCATGACTCTCGAACCCACTTTTCAGCTTCATCAGGTTCAAGTTCTGAGGCCTGAAGAAAAATGGTATAAGCCCGATTTAAATCGACATCATTCATGACTCAGGCAGTCGTGTAACAAGGCCTTGGCTAAATTCCAGTCGCGTTTAACCGTGGCTAAAGAAACATCCAAGGCTTGCGCTGTTTCTTCCTGTGTTAATCCACCAAAAAAACGACAGGTTACGTTATCAGCCAGCCTCTTGTGTTCTTTTCCCAGTGCTTTTAAGGCTGAGTCCAATGCCAGCAATTCCGGAGAGCGATTGGCAGAAATCAGGTCCACTTGATCCAATGACAGGTCTTTGAGCTGACCGCCTCTTTTGTCAGCTGACCATGCCCGCGCGTTATCGACAATGATGTTGCGCATGGCCATGGCAGTCAGGTACAGCAACTCTTCTTTGTTGTCATATTGCGTGTTGTTTTTAATTAAATTAAGGTAGGCTTCATGAACAATACTGCGAGTGCCCAAGTTTTTTTTGCTGTAAAACCGAGCACGTTGCATCCGCGCCAGGTTTTTGAGGTCCTGGTATATTTCCGGTAATACATCATTGAGACGATCTTCGGCCACGGCTTTCATAAAGGAGTTTGTTCATTCAGATTCTAACACGATTCTTAATTGGGCTAAATCTTCAGCAAATCATGACTGTTAAAACAAGATGATTCTACATTGCTTTGAATGCCTGTTTCAGTCTTTTAACCGAAACCTTTTGTTTGGTGCCGAGGCTTTGGGCGAACAGGGAAATGCGCAGTTCTTCGAGCAGCATCAGGAAGTCCTGGTGTTGGTCGGTGAATTCGTCGACTTGGTTGCAATAGTCGTAGAAAGGTTTGCTGACAGTGGACAGTTCTTTGAGCTTGTCAGCTTCTTTTTGCGGTGAGTGCATGGCTGTTTCCAGACGCATGTTCAAGCCGTTGAAATAGCGTGGGTAGTTGTCCAAATCACTCAGGCGCACATGATGGACAAAGTCGGCATAGACCAAATAATCCAATTGGTAATTCATGTCATTATATGTGGCTTCAGTTAACATATCACTTTTCTCTTCAACCAACTGCCAGACTTGATACCACTGTTCGACCACCGGTCCTAATTTTTGTGACCAATCATAGGCGGTTTTATACAGGTTTTTATTAAGCTGATCAGCCAGTTCATCGAATTGTTGTTGATTACTGACAAAGCCAAAGGTGGTAATCTCTTTTTCAAATAAGGCATCCAACAGTTCCTCAATCAGTTTTTGTCCGCTTTCCAGGGCATTCCAGGCCATTTCGGCTTTGAGGCTGATTTGTACTTTTTGTGCGTTTTTAACGATCTTCGGGTATTTCAGATTCAATAAGCGCTTGATGCCCTGCTTGTGTTTAAGCTCGGCCTGATGGGCCTGTTCGAACAAACGTAAACCCACACTTTGTCCCTGATCGACTATCGCTTGAAACGCCGGCAAGCCGTTTTCCAATTGTACTTGTTGTGCTATCTCACCAAACACCCAATCCTTGGCACCATCGATTTTATTTGCCTTAGACGCGGTTTTTTGAAAGCTTTTGTTGGCCTGCCGACTGAAATCATCCACCAATGCATCAAAGTTTCGACTGGTTTTAAGTGCCTTACCCTGGTTGTCATACACCACAAAACGGAACTTAAGGTGGTCATCCAAAGTGGTTTTCTGCCAATCTTCAAGCCCGGTCTGCAAACCGTTTTTCCTGAACACAATCTTGACCAATTGCTGATAAAAGTCTTTGGTATGATCCAAAGATTCGCTCAGAATTTCAGCGTATTCCTTGATGGGGAATAAACCCCGGCGGATGCTTTTAGGCAAACCCTTAATCAGCATTTCAATTTTCTCAGGCAATAAACCCGGCACCAAAAATTCAAAATCATTGGCATTCAGCGCATTCAACCAGGGTAATTCAATGTGCGCGGTGACACCATCGGTTTCACTGCCTGGCTGGAATTCGTAAGTTAATTTCAGTTCCAGGTTGCGAATTTTGATGCTTTCCGGGAACAGTTGTTCGCGGTCTTTTGGAACCGACCGCATATACAGGTCTTCATCGGTGAACCTAAAACCCTGATCGCCATTTTTCGCAATGTGTTTTCGCAATTGCACTTCGGAATAAATACCAGCCGGAACCACTTTGTCGTAAAGGTCATACAGGGTATTGTGATCAATCAACAAATCCTTTTTGCGGTGGCGGTCTTCTTCAGCCTGAATGGCGGCAATTAATTTGGCATTGTGATGAAAAAAAGCCATGCGGGTGTGCATAAATTGTTCCACCAGACCTTGGCTGATGAACAATTCCCGAGCAGTTTTCGGATCTTTGGGGCCATAATGAATTTGTTGTTTTTCACTGAGCACCAAACCCAGTAGCACCGTCCGCTGATAGCCCATGACGGTGCCATGTTTTTTTGACCAAAACGGATCGTAATGTGATTTTTTTATCAAATGCCTGCCGACATCAGCAATCCACGGTATTTCCAACTCCGCCACCATGCGGGCAAAAACCTGGGAAGTGTGTACGATTTGACCGGCCAACAGCCACTTGGGCAAACGACCGTATAAACCAGAACCCGGGAAAATCATAAACTTTTTATTGCGGGTACCGAGGTATTCCTTGTCCATTTGGTGCATGCCGATGTGCGAAATAAATCCGGCCAGCAAAGCTTTGTGGATTTGCTCATAATCGGCTTGTTGGTCGTTGAGTTGCATTTTCTGGTTTTTCACCAATTGGGTCAATTGGCGGTTGATGTCACGCCATTCCATATAGCGTTTTATGGAAATAAAATTGTCACGACACCATTGCTTAAAGCCTTTGTTCTTGAGGTCTTTGCGTTTTTTGTTGAGCTGATTCCACATTTTCAACAAGGCCATAAAATCAGACCGTTCATGATTGAATTTGGCGTGGGCTTTGTCAGCCGCTTGTGACCATTCCAATGGTCTTTCCCGTGGATCCTGAATCGACAAACCAGCCACAATAATCAACAACTCCTTCAAACAACCCAAACCATTGGCCTTGATCAAAATCCGCGCCAATTGCACATCAATCGGTAGATGAGCCATCATTCGACCGGTGCGGGTTAATTGTTGACCCTCATCCAGAGCCTCGAGTTCAATCAACAACTGATAACCATCACTGATCATTTTAAAATCAGGCTGGTCGATGAATGGAAAATCAGTCAGATGGCCCAATTTTAAAATATGTGTCTGTAAGATCACCGAAGCCAATGAAGTTCGCAATATTTCAGCATCGGTGTGTTCAGGTCGTGCCTCAAAATCCTGTTCTGAATACAAACGGTAACAATGACCATCCGCAATACGACCACAACGGCCCATACGTTGATTGGCACTGTCTTGCGCAATCGGTTCAATTTGTAAACCCTGAATTTTACTGCGCGCTGAATAACGACTGATTCGAGCCAAACCCGAATCGATGACGTAATGGATTCTTGGCACAGTCAAAGAAGTTTCGGCTACATTGGTTGATAAAATGACCCGCCTTTTGTCACCTGGCTGAAAGATTTTCATTTGATCAGCCGCCGTTAACCGGGCATAAAGTTTTAACACTTCGGTGTTTGGCAAATGCTTCCTTTTGATTTTTTCAGCGGCTTCATTGATTTCACGCTCACCCGGTAAAAACACCAGCACATCACCTTCTTTGCTGTCGGCATAAATTTCATCTATGGCACGGATGATGCCTTCATTGAGTTCAATGTTGTGCTCTTCCAGAGGGCGGTAATGTGTCGTCACCGGGAAAGTTCTGCCGCTGACATTGATGATGGGCGCATCATTGAAATGTTTTGAAAATTTATCGGTGTCAATGGTTGCCGAAGTGATGATGACTTTTAAATCCTTGCGCTTTTCAATCAGTTTTTTGATGAAACCAAGCAAAAAATCAATGTTTAAACTGCGTTCATGGGCTTCATCGATGATGATGGTGTCATAGTCATTGAGCCATTTATCCCGCAAGGTTTGTTGCAGCAAAATACCATCGGTCATAAAATGGATATAACCGTCCTGACTGTATTTTTCATCAAAACGAACCTGATAACCGACTTCTTTGCCCAGCGGTGTGTTGATTTCATCGGCCACCCTTTGAGCCACAGATTTGGCTGCAATTCTTCTCGGTTGGGTACAAGCAATTTGACCTGTTCTAGCCAACCCGGCTTGTAAACAGATTTTCGGGATTTGGGTGGTTTTACCTGAGCCGGTTTCACCGGCAATGATGGTCACCTGGTTGTCTGTGATGGTTTGAGTGATTTTTTCAGACTGCATGCTGATAGGCAAATCAGCTTCGAGGGTTACATTGGGAATGTTGTTAACCCGGGTTTCAAATACCTGTTGTGCTGCAGTGACCTCATCAAGTACTTGTTGCAAGCTCTTGGGGTTCTTTTTGGCACGATGCAGTTTTGACTTGAGTCGAATGTAGTCACTGTTGAGCATGTGCTGTGACATTTGGGCAATCAGTTGATCAATGTCAGCTTGCATCGTTCAATTCACCACTTCTGTGGCTCAGGCTTTTGGCTGAGGAAATTCTTTGATATAGAGGTCTTGTTTGGCGTAGGGAATTTCGATACCTGCTTCATTGAATGCATCATAGACTCGCATGTGTAATTCATGCCTGATTCTGCCTCGCAAAACGGGTTCAGGTATCCAGGCCAACAGTTCAAAATCCAATGATGAAGCCCCAAAAGCTCGCATGCGCACACGTGGTTTGGGATTGTCTTGAATCACTTCTGGATGATCTTTGGCCACTTGTTCCAATACATCACAGACTTTTTTTACATCAGAACCGTAGGCAGCACCGACCGCCACACGAATCCGGCTTTTTTCCCAACGCCCGCCGTTTTCATTGATGATTTTGGCATTACCGATGACATTATTGGGAATGGTGATTTCCACATCATCGCGAGTAAGCAATCGGGTAGAACGCATACCCACATGCGTGACCATACCTCGTTCGCCAGAATCCAAATTAACGAAATCACCTACTTTATAAGGTGTATCTGCGATGATAAAAAAACCAGAAAACAAATTGGCCAAGGTGTCCTTGGCAGCAAAACCCACAGCGATACCTAACACCCCAGCTGAAGCCAACCAGGCCGTTGGATTGATACCCCAAATAATCAGTAAAATATACGAACCAACACCAATCAGCAGAATTTTGCCAATGAGATCAAACAGTGGAATGGTTTTAGGTTGAACAATTTCAAACCGGTGACGATTACGTGACAAGGTTTCCAGCAAAATACTCAACACCTTGAAACCACGCATCAACCAGCTGAACACCAAAACACTGGCCAAAACTCGAATCAGCCCGCTTTCAAGACCTTCGGATAAACCAATGGTTTTTACCGCCACGCCCAGGAAGAAAAAGAAAATGGTCAGAAAAAAAGGTTTTCTTAACGCCTCAATCAACTGATCATCCACATCACTTTTGGTTCTTTTGGTGATTTGTGAAAGGCTTTTGTTGAAAAACAAAGTGGCAATTTTGGCCACCACATAACCCAACACAATGATCAGACCGAATGCCAGCATGGGGATGGTTTGCACCTGTTCCCAATAAGGTTGCCAGGATTCCGGAAGGTAATCAACAAAGCTGTTGATTGCCTGGGTTACATCACTGACCTGTTCTGCTTGAGCGTTTTTGATTTGTTCTTCTTTTTGCATCTATCAATCAACAAGCTTGAGGTGAGGTTTGTTTTTCTTTATTGATTCTTTTTGAGCATCGGAATCATCTTCCTCATCATCAAAGAAATCTTCTTTCTCGATATCAAACATCATACCTTTACCATTTTCCCTGGCATAAATAGCAGTGATAGATTCCATAGGAATGATGACTGTGTGAGATTTACCGGAAAATCGGGCATTCAAACTCAGAATTTCATCATCCATTTGTAAATTTTGGGTGGCATCAAAAGAAACATTTAACGCCACTTTACCATCTTCAACCACATGTTCAGGGACACGAACCCCTGGGTAAGTGGCATCAACCACCACCAATGGTGTTAAACCATTGTCAGTGATCCACTCATGTAAAGCCTTGATAAAGTAAGGCTTTACAGAGGTCATGTCAGGGTCAAAAATCAAATCGATACTCTCTTTCTGATTCAGTGATGCTTTTTTTGAAAGCTTTGCTTTGGAACATGCGGTGTGCATAATTTCTCAAAGACTTAGGCAAAGACTCCCAATCCAACCCATAATGCTCCAAACGCCACAAAAAAGGTACCAAATTGGTATCAACCAATGTCATATCCGGGTTCATGAAATACGGGTTTTCCGCAAACAAAGGTTCTGCTGAAACCAATTCTGCAGTTAAGTCAGAAACAGCTTGTGCCTTGGCTTCACCCACTGAATTTTCAATTTTATCCACATATTGGAACCAACCATTCTCCAACCGATAAACAGTAAAACGCAATCTGGCTCGAGTCATCGGATCAGGTGGCATCAAAGGCGGATGTGGGTACCTTTCGTCCAGGTATTCGGTAATGACATTGACACCATAAAGGTGCATGTCTCGATCTACCAGAGTAGGAATTTCCAGTTTTGGGTTGTTGGCCAATAAATCTTCAGGTGGATCATTGCGATCGACTGAAATGATCTTACAGTTGATGCTTTTGGTCGCCAACAGAAATCGAATTCGGTGAGAGTCAAAGGCCTCTTTCTCCGAATAAATGGTAATCACTGATCTTCCACGTTCAATAATAGACACCTAATTTTCTCCTTATTCTAAATACCAAAGGGTTTTTGCAATACTTGCTTGCAAAAACCCTTCATGTTATCAAATTTTGGGCTGTTTGTTAAATCAGTGCACATCCCTGAAATAGTTTACTTTCAATAGATATGCCAACAAAGTGAACACAGAAACAAACAACAGCACCCAAGGCGCATAAGACATGCGAATCAACTGAGCAGGTTCAGAAGAATAATCCAGGAAGTTAACCAGGTCTCTGACTGTGTCCTTATATTCCTGCTCACTCATGGAACCTGGTTGAATGGTCTCAAATCCAATAAATTCCTTATGTTTATTGCCTTCTTCATCAGTAGTCACTTCAAAATCAGCCTTTCTGAGGCCTTGTAATTCCCACAAAATATGAGGCATGGATGCATTCTCAAAAGTCAAATTATTCCAGCCGCTTGGTGTGGTTGGATCAACATAATAATTAATCAGGAAGTTATACAACCAATCAACACCACGCGCTTTAGCTATAACAGTTAAATCGGGTGGCGCTTTGCCAAACCATTTATCACCTTGAGCCGAAGTCATGGCAATTTCCATTTTATCGGTGAATTTGGCATCAGTCAGCACCAGGCTTTCCATCATTTCATCCTCGGTCAAACCCAAGTCTTCTGCGACGCGGTTGTACCGTTGAAAATTCATGGAATGACAACCCATACAATAGTTCATGAATGTTTTAGCACCACTGCGTAAAGAATCCACAGACCTGATGTTGGTGTGGGCTTTCTCGCCGATGTAGCTTCCACCGCCTGCAGCCATCACCCAAGATGATGCCAACAGACTCAATAATATCAAAATATTCTTTTTCATCAGTGATCCTCTATTCTCTCTGGAACTTCATGGTATTTTTCATTGCGACTGTAAATAAACAGCCAAATGAAATAGAAGAAGTAAAAGGCAGTCAACACTTGAGCCATCAGTTTATAAAGCTCGGTAGCACCTTGCATACCCAACCAACCTAAAATAACAAATGCCACTGCAAACAGTCCCAACATCAATTTGTAAGGCCATCTGCGGTAACGAATTGATTTGACTGGTGAACGGTCCAACCAAGGTAAAAAGAACAACACAACAATGGCCAACAACATAATCAAGGCACCCATTTGCATATCAGGAACCGCACGCAACATGGCATAAAACGGCGTGAAATACCAAACCGGTTTGATGTGCTCTGGTGTTACAGCAGGATTGGCAGGCACATAGTTATCATGCTCCAGGAACAAGCCGCCCATATCAGGCTTAACAAATACGATGAACAGGAAGATTAACAAGAAAACCCCGACACCGAAAATGTCTTTCACAGTGTAATAAGGGTGGAATGGAATACCATCCAAAGGCTTTCCATCTTCATCTTTGTGTTTCTTGATATCAATGCCTTCAGGATTGTTAGAACCTACAGTATGCAAAGCCGCAATGTGAATCACCACCAAAGCCACAATGACCAAAGGTAAAGCCACTACGTGCAGTGCAAAGAAACGATTCAATGTCGCATCAGAAATCAGGTAATCACCTCGTACCCATTCAACCAATGAATCACCAAAGAAGGGTACAGCACCAAATAATTGGGTGATTACTTTAGCACCCCAGTAAGACATGTTACCCCAAGGTAACACATAACCCATAAAGGCTTCTGCCATCAGCGCCAAATAAATCACCATGCCGATGACCCACACCAATTCTCTTGGTTTCTTATATGAGCCATACAATAAACCACGGAACATGTGGAAATAAATCACCACAAAAAACGCCGAAGCACCGGTGGTGTGAAGGTATCTAATCAGCCAGCCCCAAGGCACGTCACGCATGATGTATTCCACCATGCCAAAGGCTTGTGCTGCATCAGGCTTATAGTGCATGGTTAACCAGATGCCAGTTAGCAACTGATTGACCAATACCAATAATGCCAAGGAACCAAAAAAGTACCAAAAATTAAAGTTTTTAGGCGCGTAATATTCTGACAAATGATCTTTATAAAACTGGGTAACTGGTAATCTGGCATTCAGCCAGCCCATGAAACCATTGGCACTTTTATCACTTGAACTTGCTATTTTTCCCATTATGCTTGCTCCCCATCGTTACCAATTTCAATGGTGTTGTCATCTAAGTACATGTATGGAGGAATATCCAAATTGCGACTGGCTGGTGAACCCGCAAACACACGACCGGAAATGTCAAATCGCGAACTGTGACAAGGACAGAAGAAACCGCCTTTCCACTCAGAATCAAACTGTTGAGGCACCAAATCCGGATAGTATTTAGGCGAACAACCCAAATGAGTACAAATGCCAACCACAACCAAAAAGTTTTGTTTTCTGGACCGGTAAATATCATCGATGTACTCAGGTTGTACACTTGATTCAGAATTTGGATCTTTCAATTTATCATTGAGCGATTCCAATACAGCTGTTTGCTGGTCGGTTCGGTTGACCAAAAAAACAGGCTGTCCACGCCAAAGTACATTCAGCATTTGACCTGGTTCCACTTTGGAAACATCCACTTTTACTGGACCACCAGCGGCTTTTGCTCGCTCTGACGGAAGCCAGGATTTTAAGAAAGGAACGGCCGCGAAACCTGCGCCTACTACACCAACTGCACCGGTGCTGAGCAATAAAGTTCGACGACTCTTATTGACATTATCAGTCATTGAATTAACCCCTAAGTGATAAAAATCTCATGAGCAGAAATCGCCCATAAGGTGAATCTATTAATCAAACGGCGTGATTTTACAAGATTTTAATGTTTTTTCATAGCCAAGCCGTCATTAAAAAGGCAATAATCCTCATACACTGACAAATATGTAAAAAGGACTACAGAATAAGGTATGTCCTTGACGGCGGCTTTCAAATTAGTCGGGAACACTTCGACTGGGTTCAGTGCACCACAACTTTGAATGACGCCTCCAGGGAAGGAGGTGTGCTGCGTGAGCTCGGAGCGGAAGCGTAAGACCCAAGAGCATTCCTTTTTAATCTGTGATTCACTACAATAGACTCTTTTGGCTATAGGACAGTTATGAAAGGGCATTTAATGTTTATTTTCAGGTATGTGGTTTTGGGCTTGGCCATCGGCTTCATCTACCTTATGATTTTTAACCCCAATAAAAATCAAACAACTGTCTCAGCCCCATTTTCCTATGCAGCAGCCATTGACAAAATCAACCCTTCAGTGGTCAGCATTTACACCCAAAGTATAGAACGTACGGGCAATGACAATCCAGGCATTTCTCCAAGACCTCCCTACACCACCAAAAACTACCTGGGATCTGGTGTTATTGTTTCAGAGAATGGCCACATTGCCACCAATAATCATGTGATCAACAATGCTTCTAGGGTGCTGGTATACCTTTGGGACGGTCAAATTTTTGAAGCCAGCTTTGTAGGGAACGATACCATAACAGATTTGGCAGTGATTCAGATTGAAGCCAACAATCTGACCCCAGCTGAATTTACAGACAGTGATCTGGTCAATACCGGCGATGTGGTTTTGGCAATTGGCAACCCTTTTGGCTTAAACCAAAGTGCTTCTTTGGGCATAGTTAGTGCGACTGGTCGGCGTGGCTTAACTGAAAGCCAATTAGAAAATTTTATTCAGACTGATGCAGCGATTAATTTAGGCAATTCCGGCGGTGCCCTGATCAACCCCATAGGCCAAGTAGTAGGTATCAGCACTGCCAGTTATACTCAAATGGGTGCCGATGGTATTAATTTCGCCATTCCAGCAAATACCACCGTACAAATCATCAACGCCATCATTGAACATGGACGCGTTATTCGTGGCTGGCTGGGTATAGGCTTTGTACCACCGGCAGGTCACACCATCTATGGTATACCAAAACCAGAAAACGGCATTGTCATTTCCCGTGTCAGTAAAAACGGCCCAGCACATCGAGCTGGCCTTAAATCCCTTGATGTAATCACCCATTTTAATGACAAACCCATAAACTCGTTCGAAACGTATAAGCAACTGCTTTTATCACACACCATTGGTGACCAAATAAAACTAACCGGCTACAACAACGATGGTACTTTTGAAAAAATATTGACCACTGAATTACCGCCACAAGCAGCAAATATCACTCCTTGAGGTAAGCCCTATAGCGGAATTAGTTCACATTTCATCAAATAGTCGGTGGTTTTATGTGCAAAATTTGATTAAAATTTTGCTGTGTGAGTATTGAGCAAACCAATTTGGGAACATGAAACGCCACATCATAAAATGCCTGGTATTTTGTCTTATTTTGACAGCGACACCATTGGCTTATGCCAAAGACAGACCCAAAATTGGACTGGCTTTGTCCGGTGGTGGTGCGCGCGGCATGGCGCATGTTGGCGTACTCAAAGCTCTGGAGGAAAAACGCATCCCTATTGACTACATAGCTGGCACGTCGATGGGCAGTATTGTTGGCGGCCTTTACGCAACAGGCATGAGTCCTGAGGACCTGGAATGGGCAATTAAGTCGGTAGATTGGGACAATGCATTGAACCCATCCAACAAAAGACAGCTAAAGAATTACCGCCAAAAACAGGAAGAGAAAGACTATTTCGCCGACATAGAAATTGGCATTTCCAAAGAAGGTGCGAAATCTGGCACTGGTTTGGTGGGTGACCATAAAGTGATGCTGGAACTGCAAAGACTGGTGGGCTCGTTTAATGAAAAAGACTTTGACCAATTCCCCATTCCTTTTCGAGCTGTAACCACTGATTTGAATGCTGGCGAACCTTATATCATCGACCATGGTGATTTAGCCATGGCCATGCGTGCTTCCATGGCAGTGCCACTGGTTTTTGGCCCAGTGAAACACCAAGACAGAATGCTGGTGGATGGCGGCATCCTTAACAACTTGCCTGTTAATGTGGTCAAAGCCATGGGCGCAGATATTGTCATTGCAGTCAATATCTCATCACCATTGGCAACTGTTGACGAAAATTCATCTGTACTGGCTTTGACCTATCAAAGTGTAGATGTGGCATTGGTTCAAAATACCAAAGAATCAGTCAAAATGGCAGACATTCTGATTCAACCCAAACTGGAAGGCATCGATTCATCGATGTTTGATAAAGTTGCAGAAATGATTAATGACGGCTACCTGACCACCTACAGCAGCTCAAAAGCATTGATGCCACTCAGTATCAAGGAAAACGAATACATCACACATTTGGAGAGTCGTAACTTCCTTCCCCGAGACATCCCAAGTCGAATTCGATTCATCAGTTTCTCCGGTAACAAAAGAACTGCCACAGAAAGGCTAAACTCGCGAGCCGAGAAACTGATAGGTCAGGAGTTTAACGCAAACTTGGTTCAGGAGTTTGTTGACCAAATTGTATCCACAGAAGAGGACATACAGGTCATTACTTATCACATTGACTCTCAAGATGGCCAAAAAGGCATTGCCTTTAAAGTGAAGGAAAAACAGTGGGGGCCTGACTACCTCAAATTTGGCCTTAAAGTGGCTGACGATTTTGATTCCAATACGCGTATTTCCCTGTTGGTCAGACATCATCGCTATAACATCAATAGCAAAGGTGGCCACTGGGTCAATGATTTAAGCGTTGGGTCGGTACTGTCATGGCAATCTGAACTTTACCAACCACTGGATTTTGAGAACAGGTATTTTGCCACCGCCAACATCGACACCATCAAGGACACGAGAAGGTTTTACCAAGGGATAGATGCCATCGGCGAATACGATCACAAAAAGTTTGGCTTTGGCATCAACCTGGGTTACAACCCCAATATCAACAGTGAGCTAAGAGCGGGTCTTTGGTACAAAGATGAAAGTGTTGTACCTGTAATCAATGACATCGACTTTGATACCGCTGTCAACAGAACCATAGGTTTACAGGTCAACTATGGCTATGACACACTGGAAAAAGCCATTGCACCCCGGTATGGCTATGACATCAAAACCGAATTAGGTATTTTTGACCGGGTACAGTACATCAGTTTTGATGGCCTGCGTCGCTTTCCTTTTTTTGAAAAATCAGCAGCTCACTTGCGAATCAAATTTGATTTCACTGACCTGGTAAACAGCAATGAATATTTCAAAGCCTACGGGGGTGTAGATGATTTTGCTGGCTACCCGACCCACTCATTATTGGGTTTGAATGCTTTTTTACTGGAATTGGGCTGGTTCACGCCATTAACACCTCTGGATTTGCCCATCATCGGTATTCCTGACTTAACATTCAAAACCCACTGGGGTAATGTTTGGCAACGTGACATCACCATAGAAGAAATGATTTACGGTTTCTCGGCAGGCATTTCTTTCGATGTGCAAGATACGGTGATGTTTCTCGGTACAGGCTACAGCCATGATGGTGAAGCCAGATTCTATTTGCGTTTGGGTACTGGTTTTTAAAAATCCACATCCTAAATTAACCCTCCAGTATTGGCAAAATCATTAACTGATATCCTTAACAGCACTCACATTTTCTTAATCAAAGGTTTCCTAAAATTAAACATATGCATTGATAAGATTGAAACTTGTCAATCACGAAATGAGAACCATGAAAATAACCAACCAGGCCAAAATGTTTGCGCTGGCTTTGACGACATTCACTGCCTTGCAAACAACGGCTGATATAACCCCGGTGCTGGATGGCTATGCCTATGAGTTGTATGGCGATGTCGCCATCGACACAGAAAATAACGTCATCACCATAGACAGCAACATGCAAAACTGCCAACAGCCCAATGGCGACCCTCCTCTAGATACCACCATATACGCACTTTACAACAACAGCGAGTTTATAGGTTTGTCTCAATTTGTCTACAAAACTTCCAGTGACACACTCTTTTTCACAAGTGAAACCAGCAATTTGGTTTGTAGCAATGGAGTTTATGTAGATACCATTTATGCAGGTGGGTTTGAATGAAAGAACAAACAGGTTAATTTTTATAGAGACCCTATTGAGCCAGTAACCAATCCTCATCAACAATTTGGACATTCAACTGTTCTGCTTTGGCCAATTTAGAACCGGCATTTTCGCCTGCCACCAACAAATCTGTATTGGCTGAAACAGAACCGGTTACTCTGGCGCCCAAATCCAATAACTTTTGCTTGGCTTCGGTGCGCTTTAGTGTGGTTAATGTGCCGGTCAAAACCACCGTCTTTCCGGCCAATGGCAATTCTTCAACAGACTTCTGAGCAATTTCCGGCCAACCAATGCCTGCGGCTATCAGCTCATTGATCACAACGACATTACCTTCATTTTCGAAGTATTGTTGAATACGACTGGCGACCACGTCACCAACATCAGGCAACAAGATCAATGCTTCATGCTTGGCAGACATGATGGTTTCCAAAGTATATAGATGGTTTGACAACGTTATGGCTGTGGCTTCTCCCACTTCACGGATACCTAAAGAATAGATAAATCGTGGCAAGGTGGTTTGTTTACTTTGTTCAATTCCTGCCAGCAAATTTTGTGCAGACTTTTGTGCCATGCGTTCAAGTCCTGCTACTTGTGTTTCTGTTAAATGGAATAAGTCAGCTGGGGTTTTTACCAAACCCGCATCCACCAGTTGTTCGACCAATTTATCACCCAAACCTTCTATGTCCATGCCTTTTCTTGAAGCAAAGTGCTTGATGCTTTCCTTCAATTGCGCATCACAAGTCAACCCCGCGGGACAACGCAACACAGCTTCACCTTCAATCCTGTGTAGTTCACTTTGACATACTGGGCAATTTGTTGGCATTTCAAAAGGCTGTGATTGAGCAGGCCTTTTGGCCTGAACCACTTTAACCACCTCCGGTATCACGTCACCGGCGCGCCGCACAAATACAGTATCCCCAACACGAACATCTTTGCGTCTGATTTCGTCCTCGTTGTGCAGTGTTGCATTGGTGACAGTCACGCCACCTACACTGACTGGCTTTAACCTGGCCACAGGTGTGATACTGCCCGTTCGGCCCACCTGCACCTCAATATTTTCTACAACAGTGGTGGCTTCTTCAGCTGGAAATTTGTGCGCCGTGGCCCACCTGGGTGCTTTGGTCACAAAACCCAAAACCGTTTGTAACTGCAAATCATTAACTTTATATACCACGCCATCTATATCAAAGTTCAGACCATCCCTCAGTGCAGCTATTTTCTGATAATATTGCTGACAGCCGGTCACACCATTGACCACTTCTGTTAAATGATTGACCGGCAGACCTAATTTTTTTAACCAAGTAAGAATATCACTGTGGTTTTGTTGATTGTGTTCGGGCTGAACCAAACCGATTGAATAAGCATAAAACGCCAAAGGTCTTTGGGCCGTTTTGCGTGGATCCAGTTGCCGCAGTGATCCGGCGGCCCCATTACGCGGGTTGGCAAACACTTTTTCATCATGCTTCAAAGCCCATTGATTGTACCGTTGAAAACCATCACGCGGCATCACCACTTCACCCCTGACCTCCAGAATTTGGGGATAATCATCTCCCCTTAGAGTCAATGGGACAGATTGAATGGTTTTGACATTGGCTGTGATGTCCTCCCCTGTACTTCCATCACCTCTGGTAGCGGCCTGCACCAATTTCCCTTGTTCATAACGAATACTGACAGCCAAACCAT
The DNA here is from genome assembly GCA_030426705.1 of Gammaproteobacteria bacterium. GTDB lineage: Bacteria > Pseudomonadota > Gammaproteobacteria > Xanthomonadales > Marinicellaceae > Marinicella. The sequence goes on along the minus strand of JAUHXW010000006.1, from coordinate 5,986 downwards.
CGAGCTTGGGCTCAGCACAAAAGACCACTTCCGATACATCAACAGCTGATTTTTCAAGGAACTTGGTAATGCGCTGGTTAAAATCGAACAGCTCATCTTCACTGAACACATTGCCCAAAGACAACATGGGCAAGGCATGTTTCACCGGATGGAATTTATCCAAAGGTTGATCCGCCACACGCTGCGTTGGCGAATTGGACACTACCCATTCAGGGTGAGCTGATTCCAATCGCAACAATTCTTGATAAAGAGCGTCATATTCCTGATCTGCAATGACCGGTTCATCCAGGACGTAATAGTGATAGGCATGTTCATTCAACTGTAGTACCAGTTGTTGATACTCAGTACGAGTCATGTTTTTGTTCATGAAAGACTGTTTTCGAAACTTCTCATCTCTTCACGCATCGAGGCAATGCGTTGGCGAGAAAAAGCACTGTGATTTTCATCAGTCAGTGAACCGTCCAGTAATTCTTCCATGCGCTTGGCGACTGGAAACATGGTGTCCCATAAATCCAAAGCATTCATTTCACCCGGCAAAGTCATGATAAACACCAAGCCGGTGGTGCGTAAATCAGGATTAAAAACGCCTGGCTTTAACATGTTGGCTACCAGGAACAAAGCCCGTTTGTCAGAACCTACCCGTCGATAGCGGTAAAATAAGTGATCATCACCGTATTCCAATCCGGCTTTAGCAGCAGCATCCCTGATTTGGTGCCAATCGAATTGCAAACCATCTTTGGCATGTAAAAACAGTGTCACAATTTTACGTTCACCCGTGTGCCTGTCTGGCTTGGTTTCTATCTTAACTTCAACATCATTGATTTCTGGTTCAATTTGAAACAATTCATCATCATTGATTTCTGTCCTTGTATGTTTGGGCTTTCGCGTCCCAAAGTAATACATTAAACCCAATACAATCAGGCCTAATACAACAATAATAATTCTTAATTCAAAAGACGACACAGGATTTAAGACACCTAAAAAGACTTAAGTGAATCTTACAAAAAGCAAGAACAGACTGCAAGAGTAAGTACCAACTGCTGTATTTATGTGAGAGCTGCTGAGCAGGTTAGTGGGTCGATTCGCTCCATAAAGACCTTCAGCCATGAAAATTACACACCCTAACAACAAAAAAAAGCCTTTTTATTCAAATTATGAGAAATAATTCACAGAAAATAAATGAAAACTTATTTTTTAAGAAGGTAAAATGTAGACTCAACCTGTAATGGAATAATAAAAACAGGTTTCTATGCAAAATAAACGAGGTGAACTTATGAAGATTAAACTAATAACGACCACACTTTTATGTGCGTCATTTACAATTTCTGCAAACAAAATAGATATTGCACAACAAGCCGCTCAAGCAGATTTACAACAACAATTGGCCAGTCAAAATGCCAACAAAGGCGTTGTAAATTTCGCGACTGTTGCAAACAGTGGTCCTGATGTGAACGATTGCGATTTCAGGATTGGTGGAACGGTCATCCAAGACGCCATTGATGACGCGAATAACTACGAAGAAATAAGAATTGTCAGTGGAACCTATCCTGAAAACCTAACTTTAACAAACAGGGACATAACCATCAAAGGCGGATACGCATCTTGTGCTGATGCCATAAATGACATTGTCACATTGAATGATCAGGCGGTAGACACCATAGTTGAACCAGTACAACCAACCAGTAATCCCGCTCTCGCCATCATCGGTAATGATGCCACCAGAAACACAGTTAACATCACCAACATGCACTTTACTGGTGGCGTTGATAACTTCTTACTGACCGCAGGCGGTATCAGCACATTTGCTGACGATTTACAGTTGAATTTAACCCATGTCTGGATTCAAGGCAATGAAGGATTGCTCGGTGGAGGATTGGCCATTGTAGGCGGCAATACAGATGTTTATGCACGTAACCTCATGGTGATTGGCAACACTGCTGATCAAGGAGGAGGGATCTTTTGTACCGGAACTGAGGCTTCTATAGTCATCGATTACAACAACCCGCTTACCGACCGGTTTGGCATCTATGCCAATACTGCCACCGATGTTGATGATGGAAATGGGGGTGGTGCACTGATAGACTCTGGCTGTAGTTTATCGCATTATGTCGGAACCAGCACGCCTACATTAAGTTTACCATTTGATATCAGGGGCTTTATAGTAAATTTTGCCGCTCAAAATGGTGGTGCTGTGGCAGTTACCAATGGTGGCAGAGCAGGATTGTACGGTTACCAGTTCTGTTTCATTGGTTGTTATGGTGATAATGACAACCCAGTGACGCTATTAGGCAACCAGGCAGACAATGACGGCAATTCTGACGGTGCAGGTGGGGCACTTTATGCTTCTGGTGCTGACAGTGCCTTGTATTTATCCAATAGTTGGACTTACGCTAACAACGCCCATCAAGGCGGCGCGATTGCATTACGTGACACAGCCACTGCAGACGTCAATGCTGTATATGAAAACTTTTTCTTTGCCACCGAATTACCTTGTTGGTCAGAAGGTTCATGTAATCAAATAGATGCCAATACTGCTGACAACACCGGTGGTGCATTTGATATCCGAACGGGTGGTGTTGCTACCGTTAATCGTACACACATAACTGGTAACAGAACAGATGTTGGTACAGGTGCTTATGTCAATGGAGCTGATTCTACTTTAATCATGGAAAGTTCTTTGATGGCCAACAATGGTGATGGCGGCTCAGGAGATTACAATGACAACTGGTTGATCAGGGCCTGGGGTGGTGCAGTGGTTGAAATAGCTTTCAGCACCCTGGCTGATAATGATGTAAATAGCACAGTCTTGGTCAATGAAAGTTCTACAATGAGGGTTGGCTCCTCTATTGTTCATCAAATGGCTGGTCCTGATGTGTATGCAAGTGGCACACCTGTTACAGAAATCTTTGATTGTGTGATGGCACATGAAATCGGATCATTATCAGGTGGTGTACTTTTGGCCGCTGACGATCCTGAGTTTGTGGACAGAAATAATGGTGATTATCACCTCAATGAAGCCATATCTCCTGCTGTTGATTATTGTGATGATTTCACAACTGTACCCACAGTCAAGGATATCGACAATCAACCCAGACCTTGGGACTGGAGTAACATTGGCAACAATGCAGGCCCTTACGACTTAGGTTTTGATGAAACCACTGATTTGATTTTTTATAATGGCTTTGAAGATTTATTCACTCCATTATAAACTTTCCATAAAGGTGATAAAAACCCTGCTTCAGCAGGGTTTTTTTTGTGGTTAATTATTTGTTGAGTGCCTGCAAATACAAATTGGCTACTTCCAATGGCTTGGCTAATTGATCAGGATTTTCTGCTGGCCAGGCTTTGGCCCGAAGCTGGGTGTGCATGGGGGGCGGTGTGATGGTTTCAACTTTAACGTTCTGGTTGTCACATTCTTGTGCCAGTATTTTTGAAAATTGTTCTATAGCGGCCTTACCAACACCATACTGCCCCCAATAGGCTTTTGATATGGTTTGTTGATTATCCGAAGTGAACAGAATGGTACCCCTGCTTTTGAGAATCAACGGCAACAAAGCCTGGGTCAGAAAAATCGGCGAATTGACATTGACCTGCATTTCTTTCAACCAACGCGATGCTTCATACAACAAAAATGGAGTTAAGCTACCAAACTCAGCCGCTGTATGGATTAAACCATCCAGTTGACCAAAATGTTTTTCCAATTGTCTGGCCAATTGTTTGTAGTCGTTAGGAGTGGCACCAACCAGATTCATCGGATAAATCATCGGCTCAGGCAAGTCCCTTTTAATCAGCTCATCGCACAATTTATCCAACGCGCGCGGGTTTTTATCACTGACCACCACATTGGCTTTGTGTTGTGACAATCTCAATGCAATGGCTGATCCCAGACCGCCACAAGCGCCGGTTAAAAATATGGTTTTTCCAGCCAATTGAATTTTCTTTGCCATGCCATTCAGAATTTTAAGATGACGGAATTCTATCAGTTTTGATTGCCAATAAGAAATGATATTGACTTTTAAGCGTTATATTTTTGCCCACATTATCGTTACATTATCGTTAAGTTCTGGGTCTGATTTTAATTTTTTTGTGGTATCATCTACTGCTTTGGTCGTAGACAGGCCTTTTTTCAAGCCTGTTTCTACAGATTATTCACAACATAAACTATCAAATATGAACGCAAGCAGTCATTTAGAAAATTCAACCTCAAACATCAATCCCGAAGTCCTGAACCACCCCGCAGGACTTTTTATTTTATTTTTCACCGAAATGTGGGAACGTTTCAGTTATTACGGCATGCGTGCTTTACTGGTGCTGTTTTTGGTCACTGCCATTGATGGCGGCGGCTGGGGCTGGTCTCGTGAAGATGCCGGCGTGCTTTACGGATTTTATACTGGCCTGGTTTATTTAACACCACTAATTGGGGGCTGGATTGCCGACAAATTTACCGGCTTCAGAATGGCTGTTGTATTAGGTGCTTTATTGATGACATTGGGTCATTTGTCGTTGGCTTTTGATTCTCATGCCACTTTTTACCTGGGCTTGGGTTTATTGATTGCCGGTAATGGTTTATTCAAACCCAATATTTCTTCCATGGTGGGAGGTTTGTATAAAGATGACAGTAAAAAAGACGGCGCTTACACCATCTTTTACATGGGTATCAATGCCGGTGCCTTTTTGGGTATTATGCTTTGTGGCTATGTCGGTGAAACCGTAGGCTGGCATTATGGCTTTGGTTTGGCCGGTGTATTTATGTTCTTCGGTTTGCTGCAATTTTATTTCGCACAAAGCGTTTTTGGTCATAATGGTGACAAACCAGAAAACAAAACCGCTGGTGGCGACGCTGCAGAAAAACAACACCTGACTTCGCAGGAAAAAGACCGTTTATTGGTGGTAGGTGTTTTTGCTTTCTTTGTGATCATTTTTTGGTGGGCTTTTGAGCAAGCAGGTTCTTCGATGACCATTTTTGCCAAAGATTACACCCAAAGAGTGCTAACTGGAAGCTCAGCCACTATTTATATCTGGGTTAACTTCTTCTTAACTGTCGTCCCTATTCTTGTTGTCACCTGGGTTTTGGGCTTGTTGTTTAAATCAACTTTTAAAACCATTCCATTGTCCAATTCTTTCCTGGGTTTGAGTTTTGCCATCATCTGGGCTATCGTCATTTGGAAAGTTTATTCCGAATTTTCATCAAGTACAGAAATTGAAGTACCGGCTTCCTGGTTTGGTATCCTCAATTCATTCTTCATCATTACCCTGGCACCGCTGTTCTCAAAAATGTGGGAGACTAAATTTAATCCATCAGGACCAGTTAAATTCGCACTGGGTCTGATGCTTTTGGGTCTTGGTTTTGGCTTCCTGGCTTATGGCGCATCAGGCATTACGCAAGGTGCATCAACGGCTGCTGTTTCTATGTTTTGGCTCATCGCCGCTTACTTTTTCCATACAGCAGGTGAGTTGTGCTTGTCGCCTGTCGGTTTATCCTATGTCAGCAAATTAACGCCAAAACGCTTGTTGGGCGTGATGTTTGGTGTTTGGTTCCTGTCGAGCTTCTTCGCCAACACCTTGGGCGGCTTTACTGCCAGCGCCATGGATGCCATCAACGAAGCGGTAGGCTTATCCGGCTTCTTCCTGGTGTTTACCGCCATTCCTATTGGGGCAGGCGTATTGATGTTGTTGTTGACCCCATTTTTGAAAAAACGCATGCATGGCGTTCACTAAATAATTTAAAGAGGAGAATTTATGACTACTGAAACAACAAATGCAAACGCCTTTGATAATGGCGATCTCCTTTGGGGACATCCAAAAGGGCTGTATGTATGTTTTGCAACTGAATTATGGGAACGGTTTTCATTCTATGGAATGAAATTCTTACTTTTGTTGTATTTAACTAAATATCACTTATTTTCTGATGCTGGAGGATTAGAAGTTGTCGGTTCTTATGCTGGTTTAGTATATGCTTTGCCATTGATTGGAGGTTTGGTGGCTG